>JAGPUU010000139.1 GCA_018067325.1 Amphritea sp. | reverse complement strand
TGACGCCGGTAAAGTAGGTATTCCTGATAGTATTTTAATCAAGCCTGGTCCTCTCAATGAAGAGGAGTGGGAAGTGATGAAACAGCATCCGGTGATTGCCCGGGACATGATGCAGGATATTGAATTTCTCCAGCCCTCTATTGATATTCCTTACTATCATCATGAACGGTGGAATGGTAGTGGTTATCCAGAAGGGCTTAAAGGGGAAGAAATCCCATTAGCGGCAAGGCTGTTTGCCATCATTGATGTTTGGGATGCGTTGGTGGAGAAACGGGTTTATAAAGAGTCCTGGCCTGAGGATCAGGTAATGTTTTATCTTCAGGAGCAGGCAGGGATCCATTTTGATCCGCAGGTAGTTGATCTGTTTTTAGATAACTATCTGGAGGTTAAAGCGGCAGCCCTCCATCCTTCGGTTTTTTAATTATTAGTTAGCCAGAGCTATTTTCTGTTCGCTAAATTCAACATACCAGCGTTCAAATTGCTCTGCAGTCATCGCTTTTTCATAATAGAACCCTTGAACATAGTCACAATTGGCCTGCAGTAGGAGCTCTTGTTGTTCATGGGTTTCAACACCCTCTGCTATCACCTTAAGCCCAAGGGTATGAGCCATGACTATGATGGCATTGCAAAGAACCATATTATTGGTATCTGACTGCAGCGTGCGAATAAAGTCTCTATCAATCTTTATATAGTCAATATCCAATTGGTTCAGATGGGTCAGGGATGAGAAGCCCGCGCCAAAATTGTCCAACGTTACTTGTATATTTACCTCTCTGAGCTGTTGTATTCGCTGTTTGGTCTCAGCGGAAGACTCGGTTAACAGATGTTCTTTGATTTCAATTCCGATAAATGATTTCTCGGCAGATGAACTATTAAGCGTTGCACCATTAATATCGGATTCCTTGATTAGTTGAATCCAGCGTTCCGGTACAGAGCTGACAGAGCTACTTTCAAAATGGGCTGCTGATGTATTTACACACAGTTGAAGGTCGGGGGACAGCGCTGAGCGCCATAGACTGATCTGTTGTAACGCTTCTCTGAAACCCCAATCGTCAATTTCTAAAATCAGGCCGCTCTCTTCTGCTTCCTGTATAAACTGATGGGGATTTTGTAACCCTTGAACCGGGTGATTCCAGCGTATCAGTGCTTCAGCTTTAATAACCCTTCGACTCTGTAGGTCGATTATTGGTTGATAATAGAGTTGGAACTGAGATTCATCAATCGCCTTGCGTAACTCTTTGATCAGGGTTGCCCGCTTAAGCGCCAGAGTTTGCATGCTGGGGGTAAAGTAATGCAGTGTGCTGCGCCCAGCATCTTTTGCTGCATACATCGCCTGGTCAGCGTTCTTAATCAGTTGTTCGGCATATTCTCCGTCCTGAGGATAGAGAGTCGCACCGATGCTTGCAGATATATTGAGAGATTCTTGGTTTATCTCAAAAGGTTGTTTCAGAATGGCCAATATCTTATTGGCGACCTGATCGACCTGCGCGTTGTTGTCAATCTGTGGCAGGATAATAGTAAATTCATCACCGCCCAGCCGGGCGATGGTATCACTGCTACGAACCAGCTTTCTGAATCGGTTTGCGACTTCTACCAGTAATTGATCCCCGACATTGTGTCCCAGAGTGTCATTTACCTCTTTGAAACGGTCAAGGTCTAGAAACAATAAGGCCAGAGATGTTTCTGAACGGGAAGCCAGGCGAATCTCCTGAGCCAGGCGATCCATGAACATTCGGCGGTTGGGTAGATTGGTAAGGGGGTCAAAGTTTGCCTGTTTCCAAATTAGCTCTTCGGTGCGTTTCTTTTCGGTAATATCAGAGAAAATTGCGATGCGTTGGTAGATACTACCGTCATCGTTGTAGAGTGTGTTGATATTTAACCAGGCGATATAAACTTCACCCTCTTTATGCCGATTCCAGATTTCACCCTGCCATTTACCCGTTTGATTAAGGCTTTTGCGCATCTCGGTGTAGAAAGGATCTTTATGAATACCGGAACTCAGTAGGGCTGGAGATTGACCTATCGTGTCTTCTCCGGAGTAGCCAGTGATCTTGCTGAACGCATTATTGACCTTGGCAATCTTACCCTCTGAGTCAACAATCATAATGGCATCATTAGCTTCAAATGCTGCGGCGGCTAAGTGCAATTGTTCAGTCTGCCTCTGCTTCTCAAAATTCAGATGAGTGCCAGCAATACAGAGTGGATGATTATTCCGCCCGAAGCGGATCGGTTTACCCCTGCTTTGAACCCAAAGCCACTTGTTATCATTAGTAAGTAATCTAACTTCGATTTCAGCGGTGTGATTGTTGAGCATCTGTGGCAAGAAATTAATATAGAAACGAATCTGATCTTCTGGGTGCATTAACTTACGGAATAACTTTCGGGTAAGCTGAAATGCCTGATCTTTAAATCCCAGCATTTTATAGCACTGGCTATCCCAGTGAATGGAATCATCAGTCAAATCCCAGCTCCACAAGCCGGTTTCGGTTGCTTCCATTGTCAACCGGTAGCGCTCTTCTGACTCCTTAAGGGCATGCTCATAGCGATAGCGGGTTCTGTGAAGCTGGTTGAACGCCTGGATTAATTGGCCGACTTCGTCATGACTACGGACTGTCAGCATGTGTTCTGAGAGTTGGCCGTCAGCCATTTTACGAATCTCTCGTGATGCTTGAGTCAGAGGTGTCAGAAGCTGTTTTAAGAAAAAGGCGATTATTAAGCCCATTAACAGAATAATAACGAGGCTTACCAGAACGATCTTATTGGTGAGCTGATTAATGGTAACCATCGCTTTTTGCAGTGGGTAAGTTCGGATGACAATCCAGTCCATCTTATCTATTTCAGCGGAGGCATAGATAATGCTGTTACCGAGAAGGTCCAAGCTTATACCTGATTGATTGCCATCTAATATCGCTTCTATGCATTGGCAGTGTTTATCTTTTAGATAGCTTTCCAGGGGGATGCCTGTTTGGGTGTCCGTGACGAAAATTTTCAAATTTGGATCGATGATCATCATGCGACCGCCGTCGCTGAAATTCTGTCGTGAGATCTCTTTTAACAGGTTGTCATCAGCCAATACATTCACGCCAAATATAAAACCGAGTATCTCACCAGAGGCCGATATTATGGGAGAGTTAATAACAAAAAGAGGAGTGTTTAGTCCTTTGCCGACCAGGGGCTTGGAGATAACAGATGCTTTCTTGCTGCGGGCCTTTTGTATATGTCTCCGGTCAGAAAAGTCGATGCCTGTACGGTTGGGTACCATAGGGTAGTCAACAACAGAAATTCCCTGCCGGTTGGCTACCACTAAGCCGCCATTAAATAGAGACTGTAGGAGGGTGTCCTGCTTCAATGCCTCTTGAATTTTGTTGTTAGAATGCAGTTTGGTTCTTGAATGGAGCGTGCCGGCAAATTTCTCCAGATCAAGCATTCTTTTTTGCAGAGCAGAATCCATCTGCCGTGACACCATATCAACCATGGTTTGCTGCTGTTCAACCAATAGATGAATAGAATCATTTTGGATATAACGGAAAATCAACGTGGTAATCGCGACCGCTGAGATAAGAAAGCCCGCCAGCGTCAGTATTAAGACCCGGTTATGTAGTGATGTCGGTAAAAAGCGGGGAAAAACCATTCATGCATATCCATAAGGTCTGAATGCGATAGAAAAAATATAAAAATGATTCACTGGACGTATTTATGAAAACCTGAAAAATTGATTGATATGTTATCTTAGCTTAGCTCAGATAGGTTAAGTTTTAACAGTTTTACTGTTCAAAATGGTGATTGAAAATCACCGGCTTGTCTTCAGCTAGTGACAAATTATCCGTCCATTCCAAATATATGTAACGGCTTTGTTTTAGGGTATTATTTCCCTCCGTTATCACTCGCTGTGTAACGCGTACAGTCTTCGGATCTAATAATGCTGCAATTTTTTGAACGCTTAACCAATCCCTATCCAGAACAAGAACCAGATCAGCCGCCTTCCGGTATCTATGCTTTCTGTCGTTACTATATGCGTGGAATGGAGTGGCCTCTTCTGTTTATGGCTTTGTTATCTGCAGTTTTGGCGATACTGGAGGTTTCACTATTTGGTTTTCTGGGGCAGTTGGTTGACTGGCTCAGCACTAAACAACCTGAGACTTTTTGGCAGGAAGAGGGTGATACGCTCACTCTCGTTGGGGTGATACTGCTGGTGGGCTTACCGGTATTAGTGGTGCTTCACTCGCTGATTATACATCAGGTGCTGCTGGGTAATTTCCCTATGTCGATCCGTTGGTTAGCGCATCGTTATCTACTACGACCCGGTCTTTCATTCTATCAAAATGATTTTGCCGGCCGGATTGCCACTAAGGTGATGCAAACCTCATTGGCGGTGCGTGAAGCGGTGATGAAGCTGCTTGATGTGCTGGTATATATAGCGGTCTATTTTTTGTCGATGTTGGTATTGGTGGCGCAGTCGGATATCCGCCTGATGCTGCCCTTGCTAGGTTGGTTAGTCGTTTACTCTTTATTGATGTGGTATTTCGTACCCCGCTTAAGGGATATTTCAGCTACGCAGGCTGATGCCCGTTCATCGATGACCGGAAGAGTAGTCGACAGTTACACCAATATCTCCACCGTAAAACTGTTTTCCCACAGTCAGCGTGAATCCGATTATGCTCGCGAGAGCATGGATGGTTTTCTGCATACGGTGTATCGCCAGATGCGCTTAGCCACCGGTCTTAATGTGATGGTTCAGTGTCTTAACTATCTGCTGGTTTTCATTATTGCGGGTGTTTCAATCTATCTTTGGAGCTTCAGCCTGGTAAGTGTGGGTGCTATCACCATTGCTCTTAGTCTGGCGTTGCGTCTGAACGGCATGTCTCAATGGATTATGTGGGAAGTGAGTACGCTGTTTGAAAATATAGGTACTGTAAATGATGGCATGAATACCCTGTCTCAGCCGCTTGAGGTAACTGACCGGGATGAGGCGGAGCCTCTGGCTGTTGATATCGGGAAGATTCGCTTTGAAGATGTCTCCTTTCATTACGGCAAGACTAAAGGCGTAATGGAACATCTAGACCTGGATATCAAACCGGGTGAAAAGGTCGGCGTAGTGGGCCGCTCAGGGGCGGGTAAATCGACACTGGTGAATCTGTTATTGCGTTTTCATGATCTTGCGGGTGGACGGATAACCATTGATGGACAAGATATAAGTCAGGTTCAGCAGGAGAGCTTACGCAGTCAGATAGGCATGGTGACCCAGGATACTTCCCTGCTGCACCGTAGTGTGAGGGATAATATTCTTTATGGACATCCGGATGCGTCAGAGGAGGCAATGCTGGCCGCAGCAAGGCGAGCAGAGGCCCATGAGTTTATTCTGGGGTTGAGTGATAGGGACGGACGGACGGGATATGACGCTGAGGTGGGAGAGCGTGGTGTGAAACTTTCCGGCGGGCAGCGCCAGCGGATCGCCATTGCCCGGGTTATTCTTAAAGATGCACCGATCCTGGTTCTGGATGAAGCAACCTCGGCGTTGGATTCAGAAGTGGAAGCAGATATTCAGCGTGGTCTATCTAATCTGATGCCGGGTAAAACGGTTATCGCTCTCGCTCACAGGCTATCGACGATTGCAGCGATGGACCGATTGATTGTGATGGATCAGGGGCAGATCGTCGAACAGGGGTCTCATCAGGAACTGATCAGCCAAGGGGGGATTTATGCCCACCTTTGGGCGCATCAGTCCGGTGGCTTTATCGGCATGGATACCTGAATTTTTGTGTAGAATAAGTCTGTTGTGATATGTGCTTGCTGTAATACAAGTCTGATCTGATTAAAGCCCGCTTTGCAGAGGAAAGTCTGGATGCATGTTATCTCATGGTTATCGCTTGCCTGGTGCGCGATTCCGGTTGTGTTGATCGCAATAGTCTATGCTCGCTGGTCCGGTAAGGCATCTGAAGTGCTGTTATCTGCTGCCCGGATGACGCTGCAGTTGATTGGCGTGGGCTATGTGCTGGTGGCCCTGTTTGATAATCCCTCTCCCTGGATTACAGCGGCGGTTCTGACAATGATGGTCTGTATTGCCAGCTGGATTGCGCTTCGCCCGTTGGGCTATCAGCGTAGCTATTTGAAGCCAACGCTGATAGCGCTGGCCAGTTCTACGGGCTTACATCTGTTCATCTCTCTGGTATTGGTGATAGGTGTGGAAACCTGGTATGAACCCCGGATCGTGATTCCTCTGGCAGGCATGTATTTTGCCAATACGATGAACGCTATTAGCCTTGCCACCGAGCGTTATCATGCAGAACTGGAGGAAGGTAAGCCGGAACCTAAAGCCAGGATTACCGCCTTTCAGACGGCGATGATACCCCAGATTAACAGCCTGCTGGCGGTAGGGCTGGTCTCACTACCAGGAATGATGACCGGCCAAATCCTGTCAGGGGTGTCGCCACTAATCGCCGTACGTTACCAGATTATGATTATGACGATGGTACTGGGTTCCGGTGGTTGTGGCGCCGCATTGATGCTCTGGCAGCTGGGGCGTGCTTATCAGGCGAATCAGCCAGAATCGGAAAGTGATGATCAAGGAGGTAAGGGTGGTGAGTGAACGGTCAGTCTTGTCGACGGTCTTGTTTACGGCATTTGCATTGCTGGCCTTTGCTGGTAACTCGGTACTCTGCCGTCTGGCGTTGGGGGAGCAGAGTATTGATGCGGGTAGTTTTACTGTTATTCGGTTGCTCTCAGGTATTCTTGTCTTGTCGCTTCTGTGGTACCTGATGCAACGTCGCAAAGGGGCTCCTCAGGATAGAACGGGGCGAGGGAGTTGGGGTGCCGCTATGATGCTGTTTCTCTATGCTCTCGCATTCTCATACGCCTATATCAATCTCGACACAGGCACCGGCGCGTTGATTCTGTTTGGCGCTGTGCAGATGACCATGATTCTGATCAGCCTATTTAAGGGGCATCGTCTGCTGTGGGTTGAATGGTTAGGACTGTTGCTGGCGTTTAGTGGTTTTGTTTATCTTCTGGCACCGGTGGTTAATACACCAGGGCTTTGGGGGTTTATACTGATGACCGTGGCAGGTATAGCCTGGGGTATTTATACGCTGATGGGGCGGGGGTCCGATAACCCATTATCAGATACCCATTTTAATTTTTTCAGAACCCTGCCTTTTGTTGCGGTTATGCTAATTTTGATTCTCGCTTCCGGGGAGATGAATCTAACGTCAAAAGGTATAATACTGGCAATCCTATCGGGTGCGATCGCTTCAGGCATTGGTTATGCCGTCTGGTATCGAGCGTTAAGTGGGCTTTCTGCGGTACAGGCCGCCGTCCTGCAATTGCTGGTGCCGGTGATTGCTGCCTTAGGAGGAGTGCTGTTTACTGATGAAATTATCTCTATCCGACTGATGCTGGCGTCTCTGCTAGTACTGGGTGGTATTATGCTGGTTGTGACTGGCCGTTATTATCTGCTTCAGCGGCAGGCTAGTCGGGCAATTTCGGGCAACACTAAACCTTAACTCACGCCTTAATTCTTTTACATTTGGATTGATATTTGATGATGGATACTCAGTTACTTATAACCTTTATCGTTG
The DNA here is from genome assembly GCA_018067325.1 of Amphritea sp. Taxonomy (GTDB): domain Bacteria; phylum Pseudomonadota; class Gammaproteobacteria; order Pseudomonadales; family Balneatricaceae; genus Amphritea. The sequence continues at coordinate 5,835 of JAGPUU010000139.1, read as the reverse complement.
CGATAACGCTACTAACCCTGACGCCTGGCGTGGATACGATGGTGACTATTCGCAATAGTGCCCGGGGCGGCTGGAAGGATGGTTTTGCTACAAGTACCGGTATCTGCAGTGGACTGTTTCTTCATGCGACTGTTTCTGCATTGGGGATATCGGTTATCTTATTGCAGTCGGCTAATGCATTTCAGTTTTTGAAACTGATCGGCGCTGGTTATCTCATCTGGCTGGGCATGAAAAGCTTATTTTCATTATTCAAAGGGCAAGGGATCTTTACTCTGCCAGAGGGTAAAGAAGGTAGCTTTGTGTTGAAACGTTCGTTCCGGGAGGGTTTTCTGTCTAATGCCCTTAATCCGAAAACAGCTCTGTTTTATATGGCTTTTCTACCGCAATTTATTGACCCCACAGGTTCGGCGCTTGTTCAGTCGTTAGGATTAGCGGCAATCCATTTCTGTATCGCTATGTTATGGCAGTGTTTGTTGGCGCTGGCGGTTAACCGGGCTCGTCAGTGGCTTCAGCATCCATTTGTTAGCCGGGGAATCAATGGAATTTGTGGGACTGTATTGATATATCTCGGTGCCCGACTGGCGCTGGCTGAGGACTAGTAAATGCGAATTGAGCAGCTTTTCGGTATAGATTTACCGTTGATACAGGCGCCGATGGCTGGTGCTCAGGATGCCGCACTGGCGATAGCGGTCGCTGAAGCGGGCGGACTGGGGTCTTTGCCATGTGCAATGCTAACGCCGGATCAGCTTAGAGCTGAGTTAGAGAGCATTCGCGCGGTCACAGATAAACCCATCAATCTTAATTTTTTCTCCCATACAATGCCTACCTCCGATGCAGGCCAGGAGCAGCGATGGCGGGCGTGTCTGCAGCCCTACTATCAGCAGTATGGTATTGATCCTGAGAAGATCGCCTCCGGGGCAACACGAACTCCCTTTGATCATAAAATGGCTGAGGTGTTAGAAAAGTATCGCCCGGACGTGGTGAGTTTTCATTTTGGGTTGCCAGAACCTGAATTGCTTCAACGGGTGCGTAACTCTGGCTGTAAGATCCTATCTAGTGCAACAACAGTAGCTGAAGCCCGTTGGCTGGAGCAGCAGGGCGTGGATGGGATTATCGCGCAGGGATTAGAGGCGGGTGGCCACCGGGGTTTTTTCCTGAATTCCGATCTGAATACTCAGGTAGGAACGATAGCGCTGCTGCCTCAGATCATTGCAGCAACCGATCTGCCAGTTATTGCGGCCGGAGGGATTGCCGATCGCGCGGGAATAAAAGCGGCACTCATGATGGGCGCCGCAGGCGTGCAATTAGGGACGACATTTCTCCTCTGTGATGAGTCACGAATCAGCGAAATTCATCGCCAGGCACTACTTGATGCAGAATACCCAACAGCTCTCACCAATATTTTCTCAGGCGGGGCAGCCCGGGGCATCGTTAATCGGGTGATGGCGGAGTTAGGAGCAATGTCATCATCAGCGCCGCCGTTTCCCTTGGCTACCGCCGCTATTGGCCCGCTGCGGGCAGCAGCGGAACAGCAGGGGGTAGGTGATTTTTCCCCTCTCTGGAGTGGACAAAACCGCACCGGTTGCCGATCGGTGCCCGCAGCTGAACTGGTAAATTACTTATTTGAAGGTCTGGAACGGGGATAAATTCTTGGCAGGGGTTGATATATTTTCACTCACCCCCAGATTAGAAATAATTCACTAATCTAGGCCTCTGTCAGCAGCGCTGTTCACGTCTTATCCTATTGAGGTCTGAACAATGCAAATTGCTGACAATAAGATTGTCCTGATTCACTACACTCTGTCTAATCTTGATGATGAAGTCATGGATTCATCTGCCGGTGGCGAGCCTCTGGCATACCTTCACGGTAAAGGTAATATCGTTCCAGGTCTGGAAAAAGAACTACTGGGTAAGGAAGTCGGCGATAAGGTCAAAGTTGAAGTCTCTCCTGAAGAGGGTTACGGTGAGCTAAACGAAGAGCTGATTCAGGAAGTGGAACGTGCAGCTTTTGAAGGTGTTGAGGCTATCGAAGTTGGTATGCGTTTTATGGCCCAGACTGCCTGGGGACAGCAGCCAGTTGTTGTAACAGCGGTGACCGAAGAGACGGTTATTGTTGATGGTAACCATCCTCTGGCTGACCAATCTTTGAAGTTTGATGTTGAAGTGGTTGAAGTACGCGATGCTTCTGAAGAAGAGCTGGAACACGGTCATGCCCATGGTGAAGGCGGCCATCATCATTGATCGATCTTCCGCTTAACAAAAAAAGGCGCTCAGCGCCTTTTTTTGTTTGTCCCTGTTCTAAGATCTTTCATCCCGGTACATATATACTTGAGCGATACAGCCGTTACAGCCGAGTGAGCCCAGATGAGAGAGCCGATTGAATCTGCTATAACAGAAGTGTCCAAAGTGCTTTATGGCAAGCAGGAACAGATAAAGCTGGCCCTGACCTGTATCTTTAGTCAGGGTCATTTGTTGATTGAAGATCTGCCAGGGATGGGTAAGACGACACTGGCTCATGCATTGGCAAAGATACTGGGCTTAGACTATCAGCGTCTGCAGTTTACCAGTGATATGTTGCCGGCAGATATTTTAGGCGTCAGCATCTTTGAACCTGTCAGCGCTACTTTTCAGTTTCATCCTGGCCCTGTTTTTACTCAGCTATTATTGGCTGATGAGGTGAATCGAACGACCCCTAAAACCCAGTCAGCACTGCTTGAAGCGATGGAAGAGTCCAGAGTCAGTATCGATGGGCAGACCCACCCTCTACCGCAGCCATTCTTTGTAATAGCGACGCAAAACCCGGTTACTCAACAGGGTACCTTTCCTTTGCCAGAGTCCCAACTGGACCGCTTCCTGATGCGGATTGAATTGGGTTATCCCGATGATAAGGCCGAGCGGGAGTTACTGAAAGGAGGTGACCCCCGTGATCGTCTCAGAGATCTCCCTGCCGTTATCAGCGACGCTGAACTGAAGCAGATAACTGCGGCCTGTGCAGCGGTTAAAGTGTCAGACAGCATTCTCGATTATCTTCAACGGCTGATAGCCCACAGTCGCCAAGCGCCTGAATTCAGCTTTGGTATCTCGCCCCGTGGAGCTCTGGCGTTACTTAGTGCCAGTCGCAGCTGGGCCTATATCGAAGGACGGGATTATGTGATTCCAGAAGATCTTCAGCAGCTTCTGGGGCCGGTTACTGGGCACCGGTTACGTGCCGCAGAAGATATTGGCGGCTTTGGTGCTAACGCTTTGATTCAACAGATGCTGAGTCAGGTGGATGTGGTGGCCTGAGGGCAGGTTATGGCAGCTGACATAAAAGCAGGGTTAGGCGCTAATATAAGAGCTTTGCGACAACGCTTGAAACGAGGCTTCTTAGACTGGAGCCTGCGCCGCAGTCCACGGCTAAAGCAGCTTACCTTGAGCCAGCGGCGAATCTATATTTTACCCTCGCGGGCCGGTTTTGTGTTTCTGTTACTCCTACTCGTCATGCTGTTGCTGGCGATTAATTATCAGAACAATCTTATGTTTGCGACGACTTTTTTACTTGGCAGTTTGTTTGTCGTAGCCATATTGCATACCTATGCGAATCTATCAGGTATCAGGATTAACTTTATTCGCGGACATGCCTGTTTTGTCGGAGAACAGGCCGCATTCGATCTGACTCTGACAGCCAGTGGTACTCGCCAATATGAAAGTATTCAGCTGCGCTTAGCCGAGGGTGACGGCCGTGCTATTGATCTACTTGAACAGCGGCAGTTAAATCTTAGTCTGTATCAGCATACTCACCATCGTGGGCCTCTTCAGGCGGGTGCGCTGTTGATTGAAACCTTTTATCCGTTGGGTCTTTTCAGAGCCTGGACCTGGCTGCAAGTAGACCTGCAGACTATGGTTTATCCTCGTCCTGTGGCCGGTGGGTCGCTGCCCGACCTAGTGGGTTCCGGCTCGGGTGAACAGACCCAGAAGCGTCTGGGAGAAAGCTCAGGAAGCGAAGAATTTGCCGGCCTGGAACAGTATCAGCCGGGTATGTCACTCAAGCGGGTAGCCTGGAAAAACTATGCCCGTGGGCAGGGAATGCACGCTAAACACTATGTTGAGCTGAGTGATATTCGTCGCTGGTTAAATTGGCAGCTTTGGCCTGAATTGGGAACGGAAGCCCGACTATCAAGGCTTACCTGGTGGGTTTTACAGTTACACCGTATGGAGGAAGAGTATGGTTTGCTGTTGCCAGGTTTAGAGATCAGTCCCAACCGGGGAGAGGTTCATCGGATTCAGGTACTCGAAGCGCTGGCATGTTTTGCTTTGAATGCAGAAAGTGATTCAGGAACCGCGGAGAAGAAACCGTGAAGCCCCTATTTCAACTAACTCGCAGTAGCATGATCTGGTTATTGGTCAGTATTCTGCTGGTGACTATTCCCTTTATTTCGATTCTGCCCGGTTGGTTGTATCTGCTGGCTTTTCTGACAGTGGGGTGGCGTCTTATGGTGCACAGTGGGCGGTGGAATTTCCCCCACTGGAGTGTCCGCTTCGGTTTGTTATTACTGGTGCTGCTTGGTTTGTTGTTTGAGTTGCGAGGCGGTTCGGTGATGGCGGTGACTGTGGGGTTGCTAGTGTCAGCTTTTCTGCTGAAACTGACAGAGATGTATCGCCGGCGGGACGCCTTAGTGGTGATCTTCGTAGCCTTTCTACTGACGGTATGTAGTTTTCTGTTTCATCAGTCGATTCCCATGGCGCTATATGCATTACTCTGTTTGATTGTGGTCACCGCCTGCCTGAATACGGTCTATCGTAGCCAGCAGAACAGCGATGTCTGGCGGCCTCTGAAACACTCTGTGACACTGTATATGCAAGCACTGCCAATGATGTTGGTGTTGTTTCTGATCTTTCCCAGAATTGGCCCTCTGTGGCAGGTCGATCTGAATACCGGTCAGAGCTTTACCGGCTTGTCTGATTCAATGTCTCCGGGAGATGTTAGCCGTCTTACCCGTTCTGCCGAGATCGCTTTCAGAGCCCGTTTTGATGGTCCACCGCCTCCGGAGAACCAGCGCTACTGGCGAGGACTTACCTATGATCGCTTTGATGGCCGCCGCTGGACCCGGTCAGGTTTACAAACAGCCAGACTGTCTGATTCTCAGATGTCTGTCGGCGGCCAGAAATATAATTATCAGATGGTGATGGAGGCCACCGGACAGCCATGGCGGTATGGGCTTGATATTCCAATGGTGTATCCGGCTAATATCCGTCGGATCACCGATCTGACTTTAGTAGGTAAACAGCCGTTGATGCAAAGAGCGCAATATCAATTGGTTTCTCAATCCGGCTCGATAAGGGAGCCACTTTCAGCTGAGCGGTATGCTGAGTATCTGCAACTGCCGCGACAGGGGAATGAGAACGCTCGTCTACTGGCGTTGAAGTGGTATTCAGAAACCACTGGAGCTAAAGATTTATCGCTGAAGATGATGGCGTTCTTTGCCAGCGAGTTTCGTTATACCCTGGAACCTCCACTGTTATCGAGTGCGAACTCTATTGATCAGTTTCTGTTTCAGACGCAGCGTGGATTCTGTGGTCACTTTGCCAGTGCCGCGGTATTTATGTTCCGAGCGGCAGGTATTCCAGCCCGAGTTGTTGGCGGGTATATGGGGGGGGAGTTGAATCCATTGGATGGCGCATTAACAGTTAGACAGTATGAGGCGCATGCCTGGCTGGAGTATTGGGATCGGCAGGACTTAAGTTGGCACCGGCTGGATCCTACCTCCGTGGTGGCACCGCTGCGACTGGAACAGCCTGCCGAGCAGTTGTTTCGTACTGAATCAGCCTTTCTTGCAGACGCCTTGATGATGCGTA
>JAGPUU010000127.1 GCA_018067325.1 Amphritea sp. | reverse complement strand
CCAGTGACCCTTAAAGCTCGTTCGGCATACTGCGCAATGGGAGTATGTTTTGAATGTATGATCGAAATTAACGGGATGCCAAACCAACAAGCCTGCCTTTTTGAAGTAAAAGAGGGCATGGATGTTCGCTTTCAAGAGATTACCGAACAAACTTCTTTGCTAAATCCTTCTGATTCCGTATCAACGTTGGCTAAAAATGTTGGAGGTAATCATGATTAATAATATTGCCACTCCTTCCTTTAATAATAGTTATGACATCGCCATTATTGGTGCTGGCCCGGCAGGCATGTCGGCCGCAATTACTGCAACAAAAGCTGGCGCTCGCGTTGTCGTTCTTGATGATAAGCCCCGCAGCGGTGGTCAAATTTACCGTAATGTAGATGCCAGCCCTTTGGCTAAACCTGCCGTATTAGGGGCAGATTATCTTAAGGGAAGTGAAATTACAGCCGCCTTTAAGCGTTGCTCTGCTGAACATATTAGCAGTGTTAATGTTTGGCATGCGGGTGACAACGGCGAATTACTATTTTCATTAGAAGGTGAGACTCAACGGCTGACAGCGCGACAGATTATTGTTGCAACCGGTGCTATGGAGCGTCCGTTCCCGATTCCGGGTTGGCACTTGCCTGGTGTAATGTCTGCGGGTAGTGCTCAGGTGATGCTTAAATCCGACGGCCTGGTACGTGACGGTGCAGTGTTTGCCGGTACAGGCCCGTTGTTGTACCTGATTGTGGCTCAGTACCTGCGCTTAGGGGTTAAGGTCAAAGCGCTGGTGGACACCACCCCAAAACAAAACTATCTCAGTTCTATGTCCGAAATCACAGGCGCGATGAGTGCGCCGGGAATGTTGATTAAAGGTCTGGGGCTGATGAACGAAATTCGAAAGTCAGATACCAAAGTGTATCGCTTTGCCGAAGGCCTTGAAGTACAAGGTGAGGATGCATGCAAAAGCTTGTCTTTTAGCATCTCCGGCAGCAAACATGAAATAGTTACCGAGCACGTTTTTTTGCATCAGGGGGTCATTCCCAACCTGAATATGACACAGGCACTGGGCCTGAAGCACACCTGGTGTGAGCAGCAGTTATGCTGGACGCCAGAGACCGACAACTGGGGGCAGAGTTCACAGGGCGTTATTGCGGTAGCGGGTGATTCCAGTGGTATTGTAGGAGCCGAATCTGCCGCCGCTATGGGGCGTATCTGTGCGCTACGTCAACTGGTCAATATCGGGCTAATCACCGAACAGCAAGCTGACCATGAAGCTGCTGCTGATCTGCGCTTTATGCGTAAGCAGCAACATTTCCGGCGTTTTATCGATCGCCTGTACCGACCTTTGGACCAGCACCGTAAGCCGACGAATGACCAAACCGTGGTGTGCCGTTGTGAAGAACGGACGGTCAAGGATCTTAAACAAGGTTTTGCTCTAGGGGGTCGTGAACCCAATCAACTGAAGAGTCAGACCCGTTGTGGAATGGGCCCTTGTCAGGGGCGGATGTGCGGTCATACCGTCAGTGAACTACTGGCCGAGTGGCGTAACGAGCCCGTCGCCGATGTGGGCTATTACCGTCTGCGATCACCTATGCGCCTGGTAACGTTGCAGGAACTCAGTCGTTTTACCAACCTAACACCTGTATCTACTGTCGATAGAGCCTCTTCCGGAACATCAGACTCCGATGTTGAAGCAAATAAAGAACAGGAGCTAGCACAATGACAACACACAAAAGTGAAGTGCTGGTTATTGGTGGAGGCATACAAGGCTCCTCAACGGCTTATCATCTGGCGAAGCGGGGAGTGTCGGTCAGGGTGCTCGAAAAGGATACCGTGTCGCGCCACGCCTCGGGTGTAAATGCCGGTGGTGTTCGTCTGCTAGGGCGCAATCTTGCTGAGGTTGAGTTAAGTAAGACAGCTATGGAGAGATGGCAGCAACTGGATGATGAGTTGGATGCCGATACCGGTTTTCGAGCTCGCTCACTGATCAATATCGCCGCCGATGAAACCGATATGGAGACTCTACGTAGCCGTGAACAACAGATGCATGAGCTAGGCTATTTTCATGAAGTGATGCTAGATCAACATGAGCTACGCGAGCGTCTGCCCCATGTGGCACAGCATTGTATCGGTGGTGTCGTATCAGAGCAGGACGGTTATGCTATTCCGTTCCATTCAACCCAGGCGTTCCGTATTGCCGCCGAAAGAATAGGGGCGATATTCTGTGAGGGTGAGCAGGTACAGAGTATCCGTAAAGTAGGGGATAGCTGGTTAGTCGCAACTGAAACCCAGAAGTACCAAGCAGAACACCTGGTTAACTGTGCCGGCGCTTGGGCAGACCTTATTTCAGTGATGATCGGTGATAACGTACCGATGTCCTACAGCGCGCCAATGCTGATGATCACTGCGCGGATGCCTCACTTTGCTACACCAGTGGTAGGCGCGGTAAGCCGACCACTGTCGTTTAAACAATTTGAAAATGGCACGGTCCTGATCGGCGGGGGTGCTAAAGGTTTTGCCGATCGGGCAAATAACACCACCCGCCTGGATTACAGTTTATTAGCCAGTGGCGCGCACCATGCAATCGAGTTCTTCCCGATTATGAAAACCGCCTGCATTAACCGGATGTGGTCCGGCTTGGAAGCCTATATGCCGGATAACCTCCCGGTGATCGGCAAGAGTATCCGCGCTGATAAGGCTTACCATGCCTTTGCATTCTCAGCCCACGGTTTTCAGCTGGGGCCTGTGATTGGTGAGGTCTTGGCAGATCTGATCACTGAAGGCGAGAGTCGCTTCGATTTGGAGCCGTTTCGGGTTAATCGTTATGAACGTAAAGTTCTTTAATCCATAGCAATCTATCCCCGCTATGCCAGTACTAACATTTTAAAAGCTGAATTCATTAAGAGAGATCAACAATGACAATTGAACGTATCGGTTCAAACGACCGCATGAGTAAAATAGTAAAACATAACGGTACTATCTATCTGTGCGGCCAGACCGCTAGTGCAGATGAGTGGGACACAGCAGAGCAGACTCGCCGTTGCCTAGAGCAAGTTGAAGGCCTGCTGATTGAAGCGGGCTCATCAACTGACAACATCTTGTCCGTCACCATTTATGTACGTGATATGAAAGATTTCGCTGCCATGAATGAAGTATGGGATGCCTGGGTTGCAGATAAGCCAAAACCAGCCCGTGCCTGTGTTGAAGCCCACATGGCCCGTCCAAATGTATTGGTTGAATTGTCGGTTATTGCTGCTCAGTAATTATCCAGAATAGTAAGACTAAAAAAGAGACCTGCAGGTCTCTTTTTTTTTGGATAAAACATAGAGTCAATGACCACCTCTGTTATCGCGATGCTTCTGTCATTCGCTACAATAATTTTACAACCTTGGTTACGCTTTAATGAGCATGCTTAGAGAGAAGTAAGTCCGCTAAGGTTCAGGAACTCTAAGAGCTCAGGAGTTCTAAAGTGAGTATGAGTCATCAGGCAGTAGAGAAGTTACCTGGCCTTAAAACGGTTTTACAAGTGACAATATCGTGGGGGAGAGGAAAGGTAAGTTTGAAGTGAAGTCATTACAACTTGTAGCATCGGTACAGCGCAGCCCTATGACGCTGATGAATACACTATCAATTAGCAGGCACGCGAAAAAGAGCAGACAGTACCATTTATCGGCATCTACTCATTGCACTGTAAAACATCTGAATTTAAGCAAGAAAATTCATATTAACGACCGGCCCTAGATTATCCTGGGCCGCCCATCATAGCGAAACCGCTATGATGGGAATCTATTAAAGCTTTAGATTGCAGCCGTAGGTAACTTAAGCTCAATGATTTGCTCTGCGGCAGCTTCAGATACTTCATCCGGGATACCGATATCGGTACTCCAAGCAGCTTTATTGCCATCAACGGCATTCGCTATCACGCTGGTACCCGTTTCCCGGTCCAAGCAGCGTATGCGTGTAGTGTCGTCATCAGATTTATCAGAGGAGAACTGAAAGCCTGTAAAGAATAATTCCCATTGCTTACAGGAACTAACATAAAAAGCATCAGTTTCATTATGAGAAGCAGTCAATTCAGACTTGGCTGTACGCAATGACTTGCGGGAACCGGCCAATTCCTTTTTTTGTATGTCAAAATCAGCGCTTTTAGCGGCTACTTTCTTTTTGAGTTCTGCTACATTTTTCTTTAAGCGCTCAGGGTTTAATCCCTTCAGTACTTTTAATTCAGTATTTGCTTCACGCAGTTCTTTCTTAACTTTTTCAAGTTCAGAACGAGTTTGGCTAGCTTTTTTATCCACTACAGTTAGTGCTTCGAGACGCGCGATGGCGTTCTGATCTGGCATGTATAGTCTCTTTATTGATGTCTGGTTATTTCTGGGCCCTATTTTGAGCTAAAACCCACTAACTTTCACTATATATCCATCTATTTTGCTGATTTTAGTTCAAAATTTAACCGCCACAAGCCGTTCAGCTATTTTAATGGCACTTATGCCGCGATATAACCGGTTAGTAGCACAATAAAACCACGTTTTTCTTAATGAATTGTAATTACGTCTTAATGCCGAGATTGACGTTATAAGTGTGAGTGTGTTGGAAAAAGAGGGTGATTTAAGCTGTTTCAGAATGAAAATTGAACCACATCCTTGAAAAAAGAAGCAGGCTTGTATTGATGTAACTCGAACCTGCCGCTTTAAACTCTCTGAAGATCGTTTGAAAAAAACGACTCGGTTAAAGGTAAATAAATGGCATCGACATAGTGTCGGGGCTTATTTACTCAGTCAATATTTAACTAATAATTGAGTTTCAGAATCTATGCGATTCAGCGCCCCCATAGAGACCAGTTTCCCCATACTAATCAAGCCAGTTCTGTGCGAAACTTATAGCTTACTATACAAGCATGGAAGCCTCGGCCATGGCTGGCATTAGCAAATCTAAACTTACCGAAACCGACATCATCAACAAGTTCATTCGTCCTGCCGTTATAGACGCTGGCTGGGATGATATGACCCAGATCCGCGAGGAAGTGAAACTGCGTGATGGCAAGGTGGTTGTGCGGGGACAGATCGGTGCGCGTAAAACGGTAAAATCTGCCGATATCGTGCTGTATCACAAGCCCAATATGCCGCTGGCGGTGATAGAAGCGAAAGCCAATAAACACGAAATCGGCAAAGGAATGCAGCAAGGGCTAGATTACGCCCGGTTACTGGAAGTA
>JAGPUU010000409.1 GCA_018067325.1 Amphritea sp. | reverse complement strand
ATTTTCTTTCTTTTCGAAGTGCTGAAAAGATCGTATATAAGCCATCTGCTTAGTGGGCGTGTAGCTCAGTTGGGAGAGCGTCGCCCTTACAAGGCGAATGTCGGGAGTTCGAACCTCTCCACGCCCACCATAATGTAGATTGCGGAGTGGTAGTTCAGCTGGTTAGAATACCTGCCTGTCACGCAGGGGGTCGCGGGTTCGAGTCCCGTCCATTCCGCCACTTTTTCTAGATTACCTTCGTTTTATCAATATCCTATCTTCAAGCTTTATGCTCTCTCCTTAATGGTTTAGCTTTTATTCGTCGTTATTCTAATGTTCGTCTTAAGCTTTGGCTCTTCTCTGCGCTCAATGTTTCTATATATGTCACTTTGAGTATTGGGAATAATGCTGCCGACTGATACTGTGGTATAAACGTCAGCTACTTTTCTCCTCCGGTTTGTTGTCATTAGGATCTTATCGGGGGGGCTGGCTCTTTTGTTGCGGTCACTATTAAATGCACATGAATATTAATCAAGCCGAATTGATTTCGATCTGTCCTGACCCTGTCATTTCTATAAATAGACACGGAATTATTTCTGTGTTCAATCCGGCGGCTGAAAGTTTGCTGGGGTATGACGCTACGCAAGTCATAGGAAAGATGAGTATTCGTGAAATCTATCCAAGTGAAGGTGAAGCCAGGAAAATCATGCAGCTTATGATGGATAGTGAATTGCAGGGAGCCGGCAGAGTCGAAGGGTATGAAACCTATGTGCTTAATTGCAGGCGTGAGCGGGTGCCTATTCGTCTGTCTGCGGCGGTGTTGATGAAAGAGGGGCGGTATCGGGGTAGTGTTGGTTTTTTTCATGATATGACTCGACAGAAGGTACTGGAAACCTCTTTGTTGAAACAGTCTATTACTGACGAGTTGACCGGTTTGTTTAACCAGCGGCATTTTTATGTTCAGGTTGCCCGAGAGATGGTTCGGACTAGCCGATATGGCGGAGAGCTGAGCCTAGTATGTATTGATCTCGATGGTTTTAAGCAAGTTAATGATAATCTTGGACATCTTGAAGGCGATCAGATTCTTCGTCAGATTGGTAACATACTAACAGACGGAATGAGAGGGTCTGATCAGTCATTTCGTTATGGTGGCGATGAATTTATGGTGCTGCTTCCTAATACGTCGCTGGCTGAAGCGATGCTGCTGGGCAATCGTGTTAGAGAGGTATTTAATGCTGAATGCACCTACTCACCGAACTCCCAAGGCAGCAGTGAAATAGTTGTGTCTATGAGCGTTGGTGTTGCTACTAGTTTGGGTGTCGACCCGGTAGATTATTTTGTGCAAAAAGCCGATATGGCTATGTACAATGCCAAGCAGTCCGGGGGCGATTGTGTGAAGTCCTTTTTAGTAAATCAGGGCTAGCAATCCCTTACATATCGACTCCTTCATTACAGTCAATGTCATCTTCATACTCTTCGTTCAGGCTTTCCAGTAACAGTTCTTCTGTGTACTCTTCCATTTTATTATCCTCTTGTTTTCTAGCGGATATCATATTTCTGATTTATGACGAAAAAGTGACAGGTACTTTACCGATTTATGAATGTTAATGAGTCTTCTTGTGTTGTAAATCCCAAGGTTCCGGTTGTTCCTGTAGAGCTACCCGATTTTCAAAAGGCTGGAGTCCGTTTAGATCTTCTACGCCTTGATAGGGTGCATCCTATGATTAGCGGAAATAAATGGTTTAAGCTGAAATATGCCCTCGAAGCGGTCCAGGACTCAGCGTGTAAGCGTGTTCTGAGTTTCGGAGGGGCTTGGTCTAACCATATTCATGCGCTTGCTTATGCGGGTAGAGAAAGGGGGGTTGAGACTGTCGCAGTTATACGGGGAGAGCGACCGTCACTGTTATCGGATACCTTAGTCGATGCTGAAAACTGGGGAATGTCTCTGGAATTTGTATCCAGAGAGCAGTATCGCAATAAAAACGATGAGCTATTTCTTCAACAGTTACGAGCAAAATATGGAGACTTTCATCTGCTACCTGAAGGTGGGTCAGGGGAGTGGGTGGTTAACGGTTGCCGTGAAATTCTATCGTTGTGTGTGGCTTCTGATTATGACGTTGTTTGCAGTGCCTGCGGAACAGGAGGGACTCTTGCAGGGCTTATCGCAAGTAAGCCAAAAGGGCTGGAGGTATTAGGTGTACCTGTTCTGAAAGGGGGTGGTTTTTTGTATCAGGATATTCGTCGACTGTTGCAGCAGTCAGGTGTTGATGATCCTGGTGGTTGGGAGTTAGATCTCGATGGTCATGAAGGTGGCTATGCTAAGGTAACATCTGAACTGGCTGAGTCCATGCAGCAATTTTTTGAAGCGACAGGTATTGAGCTGGAGCCGGTGTATACAGGGAAAGCATTTCTGGCGCTGCAGCGTAAAGTTGTACGGGGTGAATTGGCGCGGGGGTGTCGGGTTCTACTAATACACACTGGCGGTATGCAAGGGCTTAGGGGGATGCGTGAAACCCTGTTAAAAAAGCTTAAGCAGAGCAGAGAAATCAGTTAAAACGCTTTAATTATGAGTATAATGTTTTAAAAACAATCGGATAGATGTGATTGCAGAGTCATCATAAAGGTTCAGTAAAATGGCAATGGATAACTTTCGAAATATTGGTTTGATCGGGCGATTGGGTAGTACCAAGGTTCTAGATACTCTTAAGCACCTAATTCGGTTTCTTGATGAGCAGGGGCTGACCCCTATTTTGGATGAAAGGATCGCTTCGGTAATGCCTGGGCATAGCCAGCAAACCAGTACTCAGCGGATGATGGGTGAGATTTGCGACTTAGTTATTGTGGTTGGTGGCGATGGTAGCTTGTTAGGTGCAGCGCGTAATCTTGCACAATCTAATGTGCCTGTATTAGGTGTTAACAGAGGTAGTCTGGGGTTCTTAACTGATATTTCGCCGGCTGAAATCGAAGCGAAAGTTGGCGAAGTGCTTAAAGGTCAATATACGGTTGACCGCCGTTTTTTGATTGATGTAGTGGTTAAACGAAATGGTGAACCTATCGGTGAGTCTACCGGACTCAATGATTGCGTTCTTCATCCAGGCAAGTCCGCTCGTATGATTCAATTTGAACTCTATATCGAAGGTCAGTTTGTTTACACCCAGCGCTCAGATGGACTTATTGTTGCGACCCCTACCGGCTCAACCGCTTATGCGCTGTCGGGCGGTGGCCCAATAATGCATCCACGTTTGGATGCTCTGGTTCTAGTGCCTATGTTCCCGCATACATTGTCCAGTCGTCCGATCGTAGTAGACGGCAACAGTGAGCTTAAATTGGTAATCAGCAAAGGGAACGAAACCTATCCAACTATCAGTTGTGATGGCCAGAAGCATATTAGCTGTGCTCCAGGGGATACTATTACCATTCATAAGAAGCCCCATAAGCTTAAATTGCTTCATCCTCTTAGCCATAACTTCTACCAGACCTGCCGGGAAAAACTCGGTTGGGCCACTCCGTTGATCGATTAACCGGAACTGCTATGAGAAAAGCGTACAAAGGCTATGATTTGATCGGTGATGTGCATGGTTGTGCTCTGTCCCTTGAATTGTTGCTAAAAAAAATGGGTTATAGCCGAAAAGCAGGGGTGTATCAGCACCCGCAGCGTCAGGCTGTTTTTCTCGGTGATATTGTTGACCGTGGTCCACGTATTCGTGAAGCGCTGCATATTGTCAGGGAGATGGTTGAGGGTGGGCATGCCCAGATAGTGATGGGTAATCATGAGTTTAATTATCTGTCATACCTGACGCCAGGACGTCCCGATTCAGGCATGGAATATCTGAGAACCCATAATCGTCGTCACTCGCGAATTTTGAATGAAACGTTGGAACAATTTGTTAATCACCCTCAGGACCAGAAAGATTTTCTCCAATGGTTTATGGAGATGCCTCTGTTTCTCGACTATGAACAGTTCAGGGTGGTTCATGCTTGCTGGTCTCAGACTCATATAGATCAGTTCGTTAAAGCTCAGGGAGGAAATCAGATTGATGATGATTACCTTCATCGTTCAGCTCATTACGGAACCCCCGAGTGGGAAACAATGGATAGGTTGTTGCGCGGTACCCACCTGAAGATGCCTAATAATGAGTTGATGGTGAGCAAAGATGGTTTTAAGAGGCGTTTTTTCCGGACAAAATTTTGGGCAGATAAGCCCCAGCACTATATTGATGTTGTGTTTCAACCTGATCCGTTACCTGAGCATGTCGCGCGCTATCCGTTGACTGAACAGGATCATAAGGATTTGCTTTATTACAGTGAGGCTGAACCTCTTTTATTCGTTGGCCATTACTGGTGCGATGGTGAACCAAAACCGGTGGCCCCGAATGTGGCTTGTATCGACTACAGCGCAGTTAAGTTTGGCAAGCTGGTCGCTTATCGATTGGATCAGGAAACAGTACTCGACCCGGCAAAGTTTATCTGGGTGGATGTGTTAAAGGAGATTCGTGATGAATCTTGATGCTCTATTGTTGCGTATTAGCACCCTATGAATGAAGTATTCAGGGTTCCGCTTAACGAAGACCTGAGTGGTTTTACCGCTATTCTATGGCAGCACAAAATTCCTCATCGGGTTCTGGAGCAAGATGGAGAGCAGCTGGTGCTGGTGCCTTACAATGTTAATGCTGAGCAGATTGCTCAGCTGTTTCAAAAGTGGAAAGAGGGTGCTGATCTCTCTGGGTTGCAGGTTCAGCAACAAGGTCAGCAGAACAGTATCAGAGGTATTCTGCGTGCTAAGTTAACTCTGTTTCTGATCGCTATCAGTGTCATCATCACCCTAATGGTTTCTCTGGGCGAAAACCTGCAGTTAATGGGTTGGTTTACTATTGTTGAAATTCAGATAAAGGGAAATCAGGTCTATTACGCAAACCTGATATCAAGCTTAACTGATGGGCAAGTATGGCGTTTTTTTAGCCCGGCATTTATGCATTTTAATCTGGCACATATTGTCTTTAATCTGCTCTGGGTCTGGGTGGTCGGGCGGCGGATTGAACTGCTGCTCGGTTGGCCTTCACTGCTCGGCTTATTTTTGTTTTCGGCACTGGCTTCAAATGTTGCACAGTACTGGGTGAGTGGACCAATGTTTGGCGGTATGTCGGGCTTCGTTTTTGCGTTGCTGGGTTTTGCCTGGCTTTGGGACAGGGTAAACCCATCCCGTATGATAGGCTTACCGCCTGCGCTGATGGGATTTATGATGTTCTGGTTAGTGTTGGGCTTCAGTGGTGCCCTTGAGTCTCTGGGGCTGGGTTCGATAGCGAATACGGCTCACTTGATCGGTTTGGTTGCTGGCCTTTGTCTTGTACCTATTGTTAGCTTTATACAGCGTCGATGAGCGGCGTTTCCCTATGATATTATTGCCGCTCACCGCGGAGGAAATGTAATGAATTTTGAAAAGATGATTGAGGCGATGACGCCCGATGTATACCAGAGTCTGAAAACAGCGGTAGAGCTGGGTAAGTGGCCAAACGGTGACAGACTTACCAGTGAGCAGCGTGAAACTAGCCTTCGGGCCGTGATTGCCTATGATCAGACTAAACTGCCAGAACATGAGCGTACCGGTTATATCAATCGGACTAAGAAGGATGGATCTCAGCACGGAGCTGATCCTCTCGAGCCTCAAGTTCTTAAAATTTTGAGCGATGACTGATGCAGGTTATCGCACAAGGGGCATTACAGAAGATGCCTGCAGAGATTGCTTCTGAAGTTAAGTACCGGTTGAAACTGGGTGATCAGTCAATCGACCTGAATAGCTATGTGGGTCAGTCTATTCAACTTGTTTATCAAGGACAGATTCATTGCACTCATTGTGGTCGCAAGACCAATAAAAGTTTCGCACAGGGTCACTGTTACCCCTGCTTTAAAAAGTTACCGCAATGTGATCTCTGTATCATGAGTCCGGAAAAGTGCCATTTTGATCAGGGGACTTGCAGAGATCCTGCGTGGGGAGAGCAGTTCTGTTTTCAAAGCCACTATGTCTATCTTGCAAACTCATCGGGTATTAAAGTCGGAATTACCCGTGGCACTCAGGTGCCGACTCGGTGGATAGACCAGGGTGCTATTCAGGCATTACCGATTCTACGGGTTGATACACGTTTTCAATCAGGCTTGGTAGAACGGGTTTTTGGTGAGCATGTAGCGGATAAAACCAACTGGCGTGCAATGCTCAAAGGGCAGGTTGATCCGCTGGACCTTATCGCTGAACGGGATCGGCTGTTTGAACTGTGCCGCTCAGAACTGTCTGAACTTGAGAATCGCTTTGGCCTCCAGGCGATTCAAAGACTACCTGATGCTGAAGTGCTGGAGCTGAACTATCCTGTACTTAATTATCCAGCCAAGGTAACCAGTCTTAACTTTGATAAGAACCCAGTTGTTGAAGGTGTTCTACAGGGTATTAAAGGTCAATATTTGATTCTGGACACCGGTGTGATAAACCTCAGAAAGTTTACCGCCTATGAAGTTCAGTTCAGCGGCTAAAATCTGTTAGTTAATTGTCTAATTGTCATTGCAGGATTTTGAATGAATCAGCCAGCTATAGAGCAACCCAGTGTTATCTTTTTAAAGGATTATGAGGCTCCCGCATTTCTGGTAGAGCAAACAGACCTTCGCTTTGAGTTGGAGGAGGAGCAAACACTGGTTCGCTCACAGGTCCGTTATAGTCGTAATCCGGGTAGTGTAAATCGGCAACGGCCTCTGGTGCTTGATGGTCACGAAAGTCTCGACCTGCAAAGACTGAGTATCGATGGCGAAGTGCTCTGCGCACAGGATTATCGTCGAGAGGGCGAGCAGCTGACCATTCCTGAGTTGCCTGATTCTTTTACACTGGAGTGTGTTACGCGAATCGAACCGCAGAATAATACGGCTCTGGAAGGGCTATATAAATCCGATGGCATGTTTTGTACACAATGCGAAGCAGAAGGATTCCGGCGGATAACTTTTTATCAGGATCGTCCGGATGTGATGACACTGTTTGAAACGACTATTGTTGCCGATAAGCAGCTCTACCCGATTCTTCTGTCGAATGGGAATCTGGTCGACAGCGGAGATGAAGAGGGCGGGCGACACTGGGTTCGTTGGCAGGATCCATTTCCTAAACCTGCTTACTTGTTTGCCTTGGTTGCCGGGAATCTTCAGTATATTGAAGATCGTTACACTACCTGTAGTGGACGGCAGATAGTGCTTAAAATCTTTGCAGAAGCAAAAGATCTGGACAAGTTGGATTACGCTATGACCTCCCTGAAGCAGTCTATGCAGTGGGATGAGCAGGTTTATGGTCGTGAGTATGATCTGGATATCTTTATGATCGTCGCGGTTGATTTCTTCAATATGGGGGCAATGGAAAATAAAGGCCTGAATATCTTCAATACCTCCTGTGTTCTTGCTCATCCTCAAACCACTGTAGATGCGGGTTTTCAGAGGGTTGAGGGAGTTGTCGCTCATGAATATTTCCATAACTGGTCGGGTAACAGAGTTACCTGTCGGGACTGGTTCCAGTTAAGTCTTAAAGAGGGCTTTACGGTCTTCCGTGATTCTGAATTTTCTGCAGATATGAACTCCCGTACGGTTAAACGTATTGAGGATGTTACCCTGCTACGTACCGCTCAGTTTGCAGAAGATGCTGGCCCCATGGCGCATCCGGTTCGTCCAGCATCTTTTATTGAAATATCTAACTTTTATACGCTGACAGTGTATGAAAAAGGCTGTGAAGTAGTGCGTATGCTGCATACGCTGTTAGGTGCCGATACCTTCCGTAAAGGGTCAGATCTGTATTTTGATCGTCATGATGGTCAGGCAGTAACGACGGATGATTTTGTGCAGGCGATGGCGGATGTTAGCGGTCGTGATATGAGTCGTTTTAAACTCTGGTACAGCCAGTCAGGAACACCTAAGGTTTCTGTCACCGGTGAGTATGATGCTCAAAATCAAAGATACACACTGCATATGCATCAGAGTTGCCCTGCCTCAGCGGATATGGCATCGAAACAGCCTTTTTTGATTCCTGTAGCGATAGGCCTGCTTGACCCTCAGGGAGATGATATCCCTCTGAATGGAGGGGCTACAACAGAAGTGCTTGAGTTGTTGGCAACTGAGCAAAGTTTTGTTTTTGATAATATACCGGTTGAACCGGTTCCATCATTACTGCGGGGATTTTCTGCCCCGGTTAAATTGAAATTTCCCTATAGCCGTGAGCAGTTAGTGTTTTTAATGCAGCATGACAGCGATGGATTTAATCGTTGGGATGCTGCTCAGCAGTTGGCTGTTGGCATTATGTCTGAGTTGATTGGTGATTATCAACAAGGCAAAGAATTGATGCTTGATCCGGCTTTGGTCAATGCATATGGCGAAGTTCTGAGTGATCAACGCCTTGATAAAGCGATGGTGGCTAAGGTACTGACACTGCCTTCTGAGGCGTACCTGAGTGAGCTGGCTGATGAGATTGATGTTGAAGCTATTTACAGCGTTCGTCGTTTTATCAGGGACTCTATTGCCGAAGCGCTGGAGCCTGTTTTCCTTCAGGTATACCAAGACAATAATCTGGTTGAAGATTACAGTCCTGATGCGCATTCTGTGGCGCGAAGAAGTCTGAAAAACTTGTCTCTGGCTTATCTGATGGCGACTGAGAAAGAAGATTATTTGAAGTTGGCGCGACAGCAGTTTGAATTGGCGGACAATATGACTGACAGTCAGGCTGCGCTGACTCTGATAGCTCATTCAGAGAATCAGGACGCTGCCACGGAAGTGCTCGATGCGTTCTATCAGCGCTGGCAGAATGAGTCGCTGGTGGTTAATCAGTGGCTCGGTGTGCAGGCAAGTGATCCTAAAGCTGGTGCTCTGGTGCGGGTTAAAGCCCTATTAGAACATCAGGCTTATGATGCAACAAACCCTAATAAGATTCGCTCATTGATTGCCGTTTTCTGTGCTCAGAACATGCTGAATTTTCATAATTCTGATGGTAGTGGCTATCGTTTTCTCGCAGATCATATTATTGTATTGAATAAGCAAAACCCGCAGATTGCGTCCCGGTTAATAACACCGCTAACTCGCTGGAAAAAATTTCCTGCTGCGCGTAGTGCGATGATGAAGGCTGAGCTGGAAAGAATTAATGCCAGCGGTGACCTGTCCCGTGATGTATATGAAGTATTGAGTAAAAGTCTGGCTGGCTAAGGCCTGTATTTAAAGGATAATAAAATGCCAAGAACGATTTCCGAACAGGATAAATTTGAACTGCAACAGAATTTTCGCCGCTATCTGAAGTATCAGGATCAATATGATGCGGCGTTTAATGCATTAAAACATTCCCGTGCCAGCCGAGTATGGCTTGCGGGTCTGGCTACGCTGTTAATCAGCTTTGGCTCAGAGTTTTTTCTCGGAGCATCAGCCGCGCTGTTTGGTGTTTATTTTTATCGGATAGCAGCCGCTTGGTATAGCAGTTTTCAGATAGATGAGGGGCGCGAAGAGGTGTTGCGCTGGTTTTCCTCTAAAGGCTTGAAGTTTGAGGGCCGGATTCTCTACTTTAGAGATGATCAGAAGCTGGAAAAGCCTGTTGATCCATTTTCAGATGAGGTCTATGCCTGAGGCCGGGAGTTTGCCCGATGTCCGTACAACGAGAGTACAGAGGGATAAGCCAGCGGGCTAAAAGTCTTCTGGCAAAGCCAGAAGGAATTGATGTCGATTTCAAGCGTGAAATCAATGGCATAAAAAGCCGTGATCTGGTCTCCTTTGCTAATTCGTTGTATGGCGGTGCCATTCTTGTTGGTGTTGATGAATATACCAGTAAAGATGGTTTGCAGCGTGGCCGGGTGGTCGGCTGTGATGTAGATGATGGCTCGCGTTTGAGTCTGATCAATAAAGCTACCGATTGCTATCCTATAGTCGATATTGAACTGATTGTTGAAAACATCAGTAGTAAACCTTTTTTTCGAATTGAAATTGCCCCAGGTGCTAAGCGACCTTACTGTACGCAGAGAGGTGAATACGCTATGCGTGCCGATGCCCGGTCCCGGGCGCTGTACCCTGAAGAATTATTAGCGATGTTTATGGATCGAGAAGGTGAGCTGTTCGTCAGTCGCTTTCGTGAAGCCGTAGCTCAGCTTGAGCACCGGTTAGGGGAGATGGATCATGCATTTGGTTCAGGAATGTTGCAGCTTGTGACGCACCTTGATGAGCTTGATGGGCAGGTGCGAAGAACGCTGAATCGGGTTGATCAAATGACTGATAGTGCCAAAAAACGATCCCGAAATATGCTCCAGGCTTTGAAAGACTCCCAAGACAGTATCTCCGGGCTTGAGTCTTTGTTACTCGCCCAGAATGGCAATCCAACTGGGAGGATCGAGATGCTTCGGGATATCCGTAGTCGCCTTGATCTGCTGACAGAGAATCTGACTCCAGAGCACTTGAATCAGGAACAGATGAATCTGAAAAATGGTCTCACTGATGACTGAACACATTCGAGGCGCTAAATACTGGGTATTTGATCTGGATGGGACTCTGACGCTGCCAGTTCATGATTTTGAGCATATACGCTTGGAGCTTGGGCTTCCTGTTGGCTGCGATATTCTGGCGACTATCGAGGCTAAGCCTGATCCAGAACAGCGGCGTCTGAATCATCAGCTTGATCTGTTGGAGTATTTTTATGCTGAGCAGGTTGTTCCGGCAGAGGGGATTAAAGAGCTTCTGGGTTCGCTTGTGCAAAGAGGTTGTCATCTGGGTATTTTGACTAGGAATAAACGGGATGTTGCTTTGCACTGCCTTGAGAAAATGGGTGTTCAGCATCTTTTCAGTAATGCCGCTGTACTGGGACGAGATGAAGCGATGGCTAAGCCTGACCCAGAGGGTATTAATATATTGCTTGGCCTCTGGAGCGCTGAGCCAGGTGAAGCGGTTATGGTAGGGGACTTTCGATATGACCTTGAAGTTGGGCGGGCTGCAGGCCTGGCGACGGTCCATGTAGATCAGCGACCTGGCCGAGACTGGCCCGAGTTAACTGATCTTAAAGTTGCTTCACTGGTGACATTAAACCAATGGCTAGGCTTTTGAATAGGGTGTTTTTGACTCCGGTCAAGATCGAGACGCAAAGCTGAGGTATAGTATTTGTTCTCAAAGGAGGGCGTTATGACTGTATTGAATGAGTTACATCAGGATCATGTAAACCTGAATAAGTTATTGGCAGTGTTGGGTTATAAGCTGGATAAGCTGAAGCAGGGTGAAATGCCAAACTTTGTATTGCTTAGCGATGCGGTTGATTATATCAGTAACTACGCAGATGCTTACCATCATCCCCTTGAAGATCAGATGTATGCATACTTCAAGGACTCAGGTTGTCCGGAGCTGGATGAGGCAATTGTTCAGTGTGGCAAGGAACACAAGCAGTTAAAGCTAAGCGCAGAAGAGTTGATAGAGGCGGTAGACTGTATTTTAAATGACGCCGTTGTACCGATGGATCAATTTGCAGCTAAGCTTGAAAGTTTTCTTGATCGTCAGGTTGAACATTTGAATTTGGAAGAGGGGACTCTGTTTCCGCTTCTGGATGAGATTGCTAGTGATGAGCAATGGAATGTGCTGGCCCAAGAGTTACCGAAAATGGATGATCCTCTTTTTGGTGAACAACAGAAACAGCGTTATATCGATCTTTATTCTGAGTTACTGCAAGATATGCAGTAAGCTTAGTTGCCGTTGAGGCTGGAGCTCAAGGTGTTGAAGAGTTCTGGCTTCATATTCGGCAGAGGGCAGTATTCAATACGATTTCTGCCTCTGTCTTTCGCTTGGTACACTGCTTCATCGGCTGCCTTCAAGAGTGCATGAGCTTGGGCGTCCAGATCATCAAAGGCAAAGCTTTCCGGTGTGCAGCAGGTTACGCCGATAGATGCGCTGATTCTGAATGGTTTGCATTCGCTATCATGAATCACCATATGAAGAATTTTCTGCCGCAACTGGTTACCGATCTCTATCGCTTTTTCCGAATCACAGTTAGGCAGTAGAATAGCAAATTCTTCACCGCCGTAGCGGGCGATAAAGTCTGTTTTACGCAGATTTTTCTTGAGCAATATCCCAACTGACTGTAAAACTTTGTCGCCTATCTGGTGGCCAAAATTATCGTTGACCAGTTTAAAGAAATCCAAATCGATAAACAGGCAACTCAACGCCGTTTTGTGGCGGCTGGCTCGGGATAGCTCTTTAATGATTTCTTGATCAAAGGCGCGGCGATTATTTACCTTAGTCAGCATGTCGATAATGCTGAGGCGTTTCAGATTTTGCTGATTGATACAGTTTTCAATACAGACTGAGATGACCGATGCCATATGGTCGATATAGTCATAGTCAAAATGCTCGCTATATCGCGTTGGATCGTTACTTCCAAGGTGTAGGCTGCCAATGAGACAGTTATGACGAACCAGAGGTAGTAGCGCGCTGCTTAGAACTGAGGGAGTGCTCGGAAAAGCGATGCTTTTCAGTGGGGCGCTGAGTTCTCCGACTCTCAGCTTGGGCGTGGGGAACAGGCTTGTTAACAATCTTTGATTATTAACAAAACGCAGTGAATGTCCCGGTTCCGGAGGTGTGTAATCATCTAGTAGATCACGGGCAGCATTTTCTGGATCTAACAATATGAGGTTGACTGCTGTAAGCCGGAAATGCTCACGGAATTCAATCAGAATTAGATCAAGTAGCTCGTTAAGAGAACTACAGCTGAATAATCGAATCTCCATTTCAAAGAATGAACGAAGAATAGCCTCATTTCGCTCGACCTTATTGGTCAGCAAATGAAGCGATCTGCGTAACTCTTTGTTTTCTTTTTCGATTGATCCCATACAAAGCCTGTTTTGCTCTGTGCTATGAAAGGTTTATCGGCCACGAGGGTCAACTATAGAGGAAAAAAAACGAATAAAGACAGAAAGATTAGACCTATTCTGAATAAACTCTTTGTTGTTTGACGCAGATGCTTGTTTTGCGGAGGCTTGCGGGACATTTTGTTAAAAAATCCCGCTACCCAAAGTGAGTAACGGGCTTAAATAATAACAGGTTTAAACACTTGTCGAGCTGACTAACCAGAATGTTCTGGATGGGTACTGATGAAGTGATTCAGTACTTTACGAAGCAGCTCTTCGTGTTCTTTGTCCCCTTTGAGTTCAGCATTGGCTATATCATCTAGTATTATCTTTTTAACTTTAGCCTCACCTTGATGGGTGCATAGGTAATTGCCTATTGCCATGGCAGTGATCGGATCGGTGTGCTCATGTTCAGCGATCGCTTCAACCTCGTCATTGGTGAGGTCGCTCAAGTGGAGGCACTCTTCATAAGTTAGCATTACATTCCCCTTGTTATTCTAATGCTGTTTGCTTTCTATGCTTTT
>JAGPUU010000114.1 GCA_018067325.1 Amphritea sp. | reverse complement strand
GATGCGTAAATTCAGAAGTGTTGTTTACTTCTGCGCTTATTGTGTCTGTTCTTTGTCTTCGCTATCAAAAATGCCGAATGTCAGTCGGCTAAACCATGAACGTTCTTGCTCTGGTTGTGCTGCCTGAGTAGTTCTAACAACCGGGCGTACTTTTTCGTTGCTGCCTAAAAGTCCGAAAGTGGCTGTGCTTAACAGAGACTCTTTTTTGGCGAGACTGATATTGGATTGAAAGCCGGGGAAGTTAGCATCCAATACGGCTTGTGAATCATCTGCCAAGTCCGTCATGCCCAGTTCAGAATATGCCAGCACCATTACTGAGAGAGCATCAGGCACAGCAGGGGTTTCCTGGAAATTCTCCACGACATAGCGGCCCCGGTTTGCTGCAGCGACCCAGGCTTCACGTTTTACATAATAACGGGCAACATGTACTTCGTAAGTGGCCAGTCGGTTTTTCAGGTAGGTCATCCGCTTCTGCGCATCGGGTGCGTATTGGCTATTCGGGAACCGTGAAATCAGTTGTTGGAAGCTTTGGAATGATTCCAGAGCGTTGCCTGGATCACGTTGAGTCTCATCGATCGGTAGATACTTTTCGAAGAAGGTTCTGTCTTGCTCAAAGGAGGTCAGGCCTTTCAGGTAGAGGGCGTAATCTAAATTCGCATGGTTTGGATTCAGGCGAATAAAGCGGTCCGCAGTAGCCCTGGCTGCTTCCGGCTCGAAATTCTTGTGATAGGCAAAGATTAACTCAAGTTGAGCCTGATCTGAGAAGCGCCCAAAGGGATAACGCGCTTCAAGTAGCTGTAGTTTTTCAATAGCAAACGGGTAATTTTCCCCTTCAAGAAACCCCAGGGCGTCTTCATACAGCTCCTGTTCGGGAACATCAGGTGTTTCTTTTTCATCACCGCCAAACCATGAACAGCCAGAGGCCATCAGAGTGATAGAAACAATTGCAAGCAGCTTTGCCAGGCGCATAAAGATATATCCTGCTGTAAGTGAGAGTTTACCCTTGGATAACAGCGGCTACTGTTAGTTTCAGGTATACTGTGCAAAATTAATTCGGCCTATTTAAACATAACCTAAAGACAAGCCAAAGCATCTCTGTGTTTTCATTGCTATAAAGCCGACATTTTCTTCATTTTTTCCGAGACTTAGATAAATCATGACTGAGCAGGTTCAACTTAGTACGACGGTATCCGATGATCTTATCGGTAAACGACTGGATCAGGCTGTAGCCGAACTTTATCCCGAGTATTCCCGATCTCGGCTTCAGGGCTGGATCAAGGATGGCAGCATTACGGTAGATGGTAAAGTTAAGCGCCAACGGGATAAATTAATGGGCGGCGAGCTGTTGGTGATCGCGGCTGAATTGGAGGTGATCGACCAGTACAAGGCGGTCGAGATGCCATTGGATATCATCTATGAAGACGATGATATTATGATTATCAATAAGCCAACCAACTTAGTCGTACATCCGGGGGCGGGTCATTGGGACGATACGCTGCTTAACGGCTTGTTGCACTACTGTCCCGACATTGCTCAGGTACCGCGGGCGGGTATCGTTCATCGACTGGATATGGATACTACGGGCCTGATGGTCATAGCGAAAACGATACAGGCGCAGACTGAATTGGTGGCGCAGCTTCAGGACCGTTCAATGGGGCGCGAATATGAAGCGATTGTAAATGGTGTTATGACCGGTGGTGGTACGGTCGATGAAACGTTGGGAAGGCATTCCCGAAACCGGCAAAAAATGGCGGTTGTTGGTGTGGGCAAAGAAGCCGTGACACATTATCGGGTACTGAATAAATTTCGTGCCCATACCCATATACGGCTGAAATTGGAAACCGGACGTACCCATCAGATTCGGGTGCATATGGCATATATTAATTATCCGGTGGTGGGTGACCAGCTGTACGGTGGGCGTTTCCGTTTACCCAAGGGTATCAGTCCTCTGCTGCAGGGGCGTTTAAAGCGTTTTACCCGTCAGGCGCTCCATGCAAAACGTCTAGAGCTATATCATCCGGCGACCGGTGAGTTAATGGCTTGGGAAATCGATCTTCCTGATGATCTACAGAATTTGGTCAATAGCTTGAAAAAAGATGCCGATTATCACGAAGTTGATCAGTGAAACTAATCTCTGCCGATTGGTCTGCAGCGGATAATATCCGGGCTGTAACGACCACTCGGTTGGGCGGTACTAGCCTAGGGCCTTACGCCGGGCTTAATCTGGGTGATCATGTTGATGATGCCCCGGATGCTGTGATTGAGAATAGAAGGCTGCTGGTACAAAAGCTGGGGCTGCTTAAGCAGCCGCAATGGTTGAATCAGGTGCATGGTACTACGGTGATCAAGGCTTCAGATGCGGGTACAGTAGAACAAGCTGATGCATGTTGGAGCGATGAGATTGGTCAGGCCTGTATTGTCATGACGGCGGATTGTTTGCCAGTATTCTTTACTGATCTAAAAGGTACTCGTGTCGCTGTAGCGCACGCCGGTTGGCGTGGCCTGGCTGATGGCGTACTGGAACAGACATTGAGCGTTTTTTCCGATCCATCGGCAGTAATTGCTTGGATGGGACCAGCGATTGGTCAACAGACATTTGAAGTGGGTGGGGAGGTCAGAGAGCAATTCTGTGATCTGCTTGAGGCTTCAGCCGAGGCTTTTCTTCCTTCAGCGAATCAAGGAAAGTGGCTGGCAGATATATATCAGCTTGCCAGGCTTCGGCTTAACCGGGCCGGAGTGCCGGAGATTGGGGGTGGTAATTATTGCACCTTCAGTCAGTCAGAGCTTTTCTACTCCTATCGACGTGAGGGCGTTACGGGTCGAATGGCCAGCGTTATCTGGATAGACTGATCTGAGTCAATAAACCAGCGCTCATTTGTTGATTGCTTTTGATTGTCATATGATAATGGTTCTCATTAACTTTTGAGATGCGCTGATGACCCTGACTAAGCTGAGTCGCAAACAGAAAGCAAAAATTAAAGCGTTAACCGGCCCTGAGCCATTGCGTCAGCGGTTGGTTGCTTTAGGTGTTTTGCGTGGTTTGCAGGTTTCTGTTGCTGCAACTTCTCTACTGGGAAATCCTCGTACCTATTATATTGGTAAGCAGCAGATATGCCTGCGTAACGAGGAAGCGGGTTACATTGAGGTGGAGTTACAGCCCTGATGCTAGAGACAACGCGCTCCTACACCATCGCCCTGATCGGTAATCCTAACTGCGGCAAAACTTCTCTGTTTAATCAGCTTACCGGTGCACGGCAGCGCACTGGCAATATGGCCGGTGTGACCGTTACCAGTAGAGAGGGCCAAAGAGAATGGAAAGGAGTCGATTTTCACTTTGTGGATCTACCGGGGATCTACTCGCTGGCAAACAGTAGGGTTGAAGAAACCGTAGCGCGTGATTACCTGAGTGATACCCCTCCAGACCTTATTCTAAATGTGTTGGATGCCAACAACCTTGCGAGAAACTTTGCGCTGACGACTCAGTTGATGGAGCAGGGGTTGCCGGTTGTCATCGCGTTAAATATGTTGGATGAGTTAGAAAAGCAAGGACATGCTGTTGATCTGGATGAATTGAGTCGGGGCTTAATTAAACCTGTTATTGGCAGTGATGGCAGAAGTAATGCCCATATCCCGGCACTTCTGGATCTGTTGTTGGAAAATATACCCCAGCAGATTGATGCTTTGTTGATTTCCTATGAACCCCATCTCGAAGAGGCGATTGTCTCACTTGAATCGACCGGGCTAGAGCGCTGGCAAGCATTGCGCTGGCTTGAGTCCGCCGGTGAAGGTGTTGCACTACAGAGTGACGAGCAGGCTCGAATAAGTAATCAGGCGCTGAAGTTACTGTCTAGTCGTCATGATGAATCACCGGCTGAGATGGTGGCGGAAGGTCGCTATGGCTACATTCATGGATTACTGCATAAAAGTAGCAGTGAACATCAGGATCAGTCGGCTGCGGATCACTGGCTAGATCGTATTACCTTGAATCGTTGGCTGGGAATACCGGTGTTTGTCATGCTGTTGTGGTTGATGTTTGAGGCAACCTTTACGCTTGGAAGCTACCCGGCGGACTGGATAGATACTGCGGTTTGCTGGATTGGAGGACAGGTGGGTGAATGGATGCCTGAATCTCTGTTAAAGGATCTCCTGGTGGAAGGGCTCATCGCCGGTGTTGGTGGGGTACTGATTTTTCTACCGAATGTTGTATTGCTGTTCTTTTTTATCGCTTTGCTGGAGCAAAGTGGCTATATGGCTCGGGCCGCGTTTCTGATGGACAACCTGATGAGTAAAATCGGTTTGCACGGAAAAGCCTTCGTGCCCTTGGTAATGGGGTTTGGCTGTAACGTTCCCGCGATTATGTCAGCTCGGACTATCGAAGAGCCCCGGGCGCGGTTGATTACTATTTTGATCAATCCTTTTATGAGTTGTTCTGCACGACTGCCGGTGTATGTCTTGCTGGCGGGTATCTTCTTTGCTGAAAGCGCAGGTACCGTGCTTTTTGCTATGTATATGCTGGGAATACTGGTGGCTTTTAGTGTTGCAGCGATACTGGCGCGGACTATCCCTGCGCAACATGATGAAACTTTTATTATGGAGCTGCCTCCCTGGCGATTTCCTTCAGTTCGCTCAATGTTTTTGCATGTCTGGGATAAAGCGGGTGACTTCCTGCATAAAATCGGTGGTGTTATTCTAGTAGGTTCGATTCTTATCTGGCTGTTGCAGAGCTTTCCCCGTCAGGGTACTCCATGGCTAGAGCAGCTGGGTCATTTCGTAGCCCCGGTGTTTTCACCAATGGGCTTTGGCTGGCAGGAAACCGTTGCGTTATTGTCAGGTTTTATTGCTAAAGAGGTTATTGCTGCTTCCTTAGTGGTGGTCTATCACACCGATATGAGCGACATGGCCGGTTTACAGGCGGCAATGGGTGAAAATCTGGCTCCGGCTTCGGGCCTGGCGTTGATGGTGTTTACTCTGCTGTATATGCCGTGTCTTGCGACCATCGCGACCATTCGTAGAGAAACCGGAAGTTGGCGTTGGGCGGGTACCTCGATCATGATGGGGCTTATTCTGGCCTGGTTCGGCTCATGGTTGGTTTATAATATTGCATCAATCTGGATGTAGGCAGAGTATGAATCTATGACTCAGTTTGACTGGTTGGTTTTAGTCGTTGTGGTTACGTTATTGGTGTTGTGGTTCAGCCGCTATGTCTATCGCGCGTTTAATAAGAAATGCAGTAGCCGCGG
>JAGPUU010000110.1 GCA_018067325.1 Amphritea sp. | reverse complement strand
CAAATTTTCCGGTAACTGCTCAGGACGTAGATCCAGACCAAAGAGCTCAACCGGTTGTTTACTACCGCCACGTACAGGTCTTCGCTGGAATCGTCTAAACCATTGCGTATTGCCTGCCACCCGATATAACAGATACACCACCAACGCTATTCCGATAATCCAGATCAGTATCTTGCCAATCTCTGCCGTACCCTCAAAGAAACCACCCAATCGCTTGAATAATCCCTCTAACAGGTCGATAAACCAGCTGTTGTCTGCATCATCTTCAGCCTCTGGTTTACTCCAATAATGAATCTGTTCATAGCGACCAAAGGCTTCATCCTCAAGCACCTTTTCGATAATAGGTTTAGCATCGCTGGCACTCACTGGCTGGGCCGCCTCAACGGGCGTACTTGGAAGCATGAAGCCCAACAGACCCACAAGCAGTAAAGCGACACTACCGTTACGGGCGTGGCTTCGGGCTCCTTTTCCTGTCCGTTTACTACCGCCATTCTTAACTCGTTCGCTGGTCCGGCGAAAATTAATCTCTATATCCCAGCCTTCCAGTTCACTACGACGATTCAGATACAAAGCAAATCCGGCAGCCACATAAAAGGGGGCGATCAGTGACATACACAACAGCCCACCGACTAACTGAAGCCACTCACCAATCCGTCCGGGAGCAAAGATAAGATCGTTAAGATTGGTCCAGCGCAGGTCTTCTGGGATCAGCATGAAAACCACCGCCACAAACGCGGTCTCAAGAATGGTTTCAAGGTGAATGCCGATGACCGTCAACCAGGTAGCCGCATGCTGATTTTTCCCCAGCGTCCGCAAACGATCCCGTCGAGGTTTGCCCCGCAGCTGTTCAAGAATAGCCACCGGCAAGGTAAATGACCGGGAAGGATTAAATCGGCGAAAAGTCAGATTAAGCAATAACTGAGGTCTGACTACCGTCCACCACTGACGTAGTACCGTTTTAACCGACAGCTGCTCACCAAATACCGCCCGGCTCATCCAAAACATCAACGGTGGTTCATAGAGGGGCTTGAACCACCACACCAGTAATATCAATAACCAAAGTTGGTCGTGCAACAACAGAAACAGCATCACCCCTAGCGGTGCAGCACTGGCCAGCCATAACAACCAGAGAGGCATGAACCAGCGGCGAGCTAGAGCAAAGCCCAGGTCAATTGCTTCCCAGGAGGTTCGCCGTCGGAGATTAATTTCGAGTTTATCGAGTTCCACCTGTCCCCCTGCCAGCAAAGATAAAATAGAGAATCATCAGGGTCCAAAGAACAGCGGCAGCCAGATATTTAATCAGATTAGGCAGATCGCTGGCAGACCAGAACGCCTCAATAAAGGCGGCCGCCAGCAGCATCAGTCCCGCCCCCATCACCAACGGAACGGCTCTACCAGCCTGCAACCGTATTGCATCGAGCCGACCGTAACGGCCCGGAGTGATAACTCCCCGTCCCAACATCAATCCAGAAGCACCACTAATCACAATAGCGGTTAGTTCCAAAGAGGAGTGACCGCAGACAAAAGGCCAGAAGGTATCGTAATAACCAAGGCTGGAGAGATAACCGGCTACGCCACCGATCACAAGGCCGTTGTAAAAGAGTGTGAATACAGTCCCGACACCCGCTAAAATGCCCATCGCAAAGGTGCGAAAGCCGATACCAATATTGTTAAAGATATAAAAGCCAAACATAGCAAAATCAGATTCTGCACTACGCTCAATAGTCCGCCCGGGACGGGCATTGTCCGGTTGATACATCTCAGCCATTTTGCTGACTTCCGCATCACTCATCAGGCTGTAAATGAGATTGTTATCAACGAGACATAGCCCCCCCACCAGCAGTGCAGGCAACAGAAACAGCGCTAATGCGGTCCAGAAATAACCAATACTCAGCCGCAGACTGACTGGAAAACCAACGGCAACAAAGGAGATAAATCGCCACAACCAGGCACCACGACGGGTATAGAGCTGTTGATGGCCTCGCAATACCAACCGATGCAAAAGCTCTACCAGTTGCGGGCTATATCGTCTGGCCCGCGCCAATGCGTAATGGTTACATGCTTGGCGATAGAGCCCAGGCAAGTCCGCAGGCAGCTCGTTTGATCCACGTCGAAAGCTAAACTTTTCTAATACCGCCAGTTGCTCTTCTAAACTGTCCCAGACAGATTGATAGCGCTGTTCAAACTGATCCTGCCTCATCGATGCCCTCGCGTCAGCCAGGTCGCATAGCCCAATATTTCTCGTACGCCAGCTTCGCCACGCTTTCCAGTAACAGAGTACAACTGGGCAGCTAATTCAATCTGGCGTTCAGCTGATAGCTGAGAACTACGCTCGGCAAAACTAATCAGATCACGCTGCTCATCCACACTAAGATCAACTGGAGGACGCACTCCCTCTACTTCAGGAAGCTTAACCCTTACCAACTCCTTATCCCGGTACACGACTAAGGTTCCGGCAGCCAGATCGCCAAGCCGCTGAAAGTTGCGATTCATCAGCATCGATAGCAACCCGGCGGCATACAAAAAAGGAAGAAAATCAGCAGTACGTAATAGGTTACGGATGAATGAGGAGGAGAAGGAAACCGGTGTACCATTATCATGAATAACCACCAGCCCCATCGCTTTCTTTCCCGGAGAAGCGCCGTTATAGAGCTCAAAGAGCACCGGATAAAACCACTCAATCAAGAAGAACATGATCAGCATTACCGCAGTACCCACACCGCCAAAGAAAGAGAACACAGTGGCAATCAGGCCATACAGAATAATCCTGATTAGC
This sequence comes from Amphritea sp., assembly GCA_018067325.1. GTDB lineage: Bacteria > Pseudomonadota > Gammaproteobacteria > Pseudomonadales > Balneatricaceae > Amphritea. The sequence continues at coordinate 4,005 of JAGPUU010000110.1, read as the reverse complement.
ATGTCTATGCTCCAGGCACAGGCACGCACAATAGGACCGGCTAACCGGAGCTCAAGACGAATACCTTCAGGGGTTTCGTGAGCCCTGACAGTATCCGTCAACGGGCTCAATTCATTTTCTGCCGACATCAGTTACAGCCTTAGCTGTAAAAAATATCACGGTAAGAAGCGTACATTGAGGCAACAATCATAGGTATCACCACCAACAACCCCAGACCAAATGGAATCGATCCAATAATAAATAGCAGGATCATAATTAGACCATAGAGCAAAAACGGCAGCATATTTTTCAGACAAGCACTGAAGCTCATTTTCATTGCAGTGATTGCTGATATATCGTTAAGCGCTACCAGAATCGGGGCAAACCAATAGGCCATCAAAACGGGGAAAATAAACAGAGAGCCAATCAGTATCGGTACTATCATAGCCGAAGCCATATCCGGCCCCATACTATTGAGTCCATCGCCCAACATGAAGGCTGCGCCGCCTGCAAACATGGCGATAACGACAACCACAACGATCATTGATACCAGATAAAGCAAACCGACTAACACCAGCTGCCCAACATTATTACTGAAACCACTGAACAGATGGCCTATACGAAAATCCCCACCCTCTTCCTGCTCTCGACATCCGAGCATAAAACCCGCTGAGATAACGGGAGAAAGCAGCGTAACCGCCAATGAACCGATTAATGGAATAAAGCTCAGTACCGTCGAAATAATCACCCAGACAATCATCGCAACAATCCAGGCCACCGGGTTTTGCTTAAAGTGACCAAAACCTTCTTTCAGCCAGACCCAACCCCTGGATGCCGATACAGAAACCGGCCCGCTCAGATCACCCTCTTCATACTCTGGCGTTAGATCCGCTTCAGGGGCCTGGTAGGGGTTTGCAGGAGATTCAGCAGGGGCACTGTCATCAACGCTCGCTGAAGAGGATGTGTCGGATGATGCTTCTGCGTTGTCACTGGATGTAGGAGCGGTAAATGCATGCCCGCTTTCCTGTATTGCCAGGTACTTAGAAATGATGATTTTACAATCCAGGCAACGATCATCAACGACCTGTTTAGAACCACATTTAGGACAGGCGGATACAGCAGCATCAGCGGAGTCTTCAGCATCGGAAGCGGGAGACTCACCTTCCATCTCAAAAGCAAACGAAGGTTTAACCACCGGCTGGAGTGCAACCAGTTCTACCTCTAAACCCATAGCGACCAGGATCGTTTTATACTTTTCAGCTTTAGTCTTTTCCAGATCACTCTTAATCAGGGTTTCTTTTCCTGAGGTAACCAATGCACGTGCTTTCGCTTCACTGCATTTAAACTTCTCAGAAAATGCGGCAATGATACTTTCAAGCTCACGATCGTCTGCAAGCTTACCTGTGAAAACAACTTTATATTGATCCGACATTTGCAAAAGTCCCTGTTGCGCCCGGTTAGATAGGAAAGCTCATTCTAACGCTAACAGAATAATTAACAAGGACTCTACACAAGCAGACAAAAGCATGAAGAACTCATGAAATCAGAGAGTTACTGACTATAACCCTCAGATTCAACTCTGAACAAGAGTTGATACAGATCACCAAAACAGGGACAAAAGAAACAATTAGTCTGCCACATATTAATCAGGCAAATTGATAGTGAAAGGTTTCCCGCCATAGCCATGAACCAGATCGTGTGCACGCACAGTCACCGACTTAACTCCAGACTCTATTCGCACGCCTGAAAGGCTGCGGGTAAAGGGCTGCTCTCCTACATGGGGATGATGCAATACCCGGGTACTGAGCACTTTCCCTTGGGGATCAAGAACCTCCCACTTATTAGCGTAATGATCCCAACCACTGTCTTCATGTAAAACAGTGACACGAAATCTGTAGAGATCATTACCGCTTTTACTGACTGTCACATCCACCACATCGGCCTCTCCGGCATAAGAACATAAAGAAAAGGAAAACACAGAGAATGTGAGCAGGGATAACAAAATGGAGGACAAAGTCTTATTTTTCATAAGACTGAATATAGCGCAGATACTTTGAAAATGATTTAAAAACGGATGCAGTAGAGATAAACATACGACCTTTATCACGCCAATATAATCCGACGTCGATAGGCAACCAGTATCAACAAGACGGTGCAGGCTGCAGCGATTGACAGCGGAAATAGAACAGTGGTGACTGAGTAGGCTTCCAACGCCATAATAGCGAAGATATTTCGTAACATGAACGATAGAAAAAACAGCTGACTTTCCTGATGAGGAAAGGCATGAGCCTTACGAATTGTCGGGCCAAAGCCTAACAGATCGATAACCGTCAAAAGCACTACTGTCCATAGTGGGTCCGAGGTTAAATACCAGAACGGCAGCGATGCTAGTGCTACAGAAAAGAACAGCCAATCGGTCCGGGTAATACTAATGTCAGCCCGTTTGTAGAATGCCAGAACGGCGACGCCCACAGTTATAACGCCAGAAATACCAATAGGCCAGGCACCGATACCGCCGTTAGCCTCAAGCTGAGCAAAAAATACGATGACGGTTGTGATTCCCCAGATAAACCATGAAAAAACATGGGGACGCGTCTTTCCTCTGAGTATCGAACGTATATAAGGAACAAAAGCAACAAATGTCAGACCGATTGCCAGCCCGCTAAACATCAGCTTAAAACTCGTATCGATCATAAAGCTGACTTCCCCATATTATTCCTTATCACTCAAACATCTTTGATAACTTGAGGCATTAGGTCAATGCCCATTAACGACAACATAACCAGCGATATTGACGAACCGACCCTCAAGATCGTCGGGCAAGAGATAAGTAACTATCGCTTTCGCTTATCATTACAGCAGATACAAGATACTTAGTGCGTATTATCGACCCATAACAGGCTAATTACTTTATAGCAGGGGCGTCCTTAAAACGACATCACTCAAATCCCTCACTTCCTCTTTGAGTATCCTTTGCAGCGGATATGGTGCAACCAGTGACAAGATATTCAGATACCAACTAACTAATGTTAAAGACTTGAGTCACTCAGCCTGTATTTGTCTGGTGAATCATGCGCTCTCGTGCATCCCGTGCGGCATCGGGGTCATCCACAGACTTTACTGATTCGATACTGCGTAAGTAGTCAGGGGATAGCCTCGCCTCTCGGGCACCGATAACAACATGATTCAAATACCAGCTATAGGGCATAAGAGCATCATCAATTTGCAGCGCGTAATAGGTGATCGCCTCAACGCTATCACCACTTTCACTCTGTAGTTGAACAACTTTTTCACCGTAACCGACCCCCAGCCCTTCTGCTCGGTCCAGGTCCGGTTTCTCAACCGAATCAATTTCAAACAGAACACCGTAGACCCTATCCTCTTCACCCGTATAAAAGACGTCACACTTTGCAGAATTATCCTGACCGGACTTATGGAAACGAAGTGAATGTCCATCAAGAAAATAGATACCTATGACACAGGCACCCGGGACTCTTTTCCTCAACCGGGTGGCAGACATGTTTGAGCCGTAAGCGAAGTAGTTAATCAACATAATTAATCTCTTAAATTTCCTTCAGAAAGCCAATATCCTCACAAAAAAGTGACCTTATAGAAACATTGAAAATCAGTATAGAGAATACGAAAAGTAAACATAAACCGATGAACTGGCCAAGACTAGATAAACAAGCTTTGAGTTTTCAAAGAAGTTAAGCAGCGCAAACTAGTAGCAAAATTAATGGGGCTTAGCTTGCGACGAAGAATACAGCCTGCTTTATCTGTTCCGTTGAATTAGTTGTTATGTTTTTGCCACTGAGCATAGCTAGCTAACGCATCAACACTTGACGAAGATGGTTTCGATGTAAAGAAAAGTCCACCCTTTTCAAATGCCGCTTTCATCTCTTTATTATCCATAGAGGAAAGTACATTTTCATATTCTTTCATGAACCAATCAGGTACTTCTTGAGAATTGATTACAATCTGATATTTGTTTAATGCAAGACCACCACTTCCGGCCAGCGAAGCACC
>JAGPUU010000096.1 GCA_018067325.1 Amphritea sp. | reverse complement strand
AGACGTGCCGGATTGGACTACCATGAGTTTGCTCAGGTAAAGCGCTACGCAGACCTGGATAGTTGTCTGACAGAGCTTGATCAAGGCAAGGTCTGGGCGCTGACGACAAAAGGCAGCCAAAACTACTCGAGCGTGGCCTTTTCGGCAGGAGATGTGCTGTTGTTTGGTCCGGAGACCCGTGGATTACCGGGGGAGGTCCTTGATAGTCTGCCAGCGGATCAGCGTCTTAGGTTACCGATGAATGCCGATAGCCGGAGTTTGAATCTTTCCAATACCGTGGCTGTAATGGTCTATGAAGCCTGGCGTCAGTTGGATTTTGGTGGGAATATTTGAGTCGCTTCTTTTTTATCTAGATCTGATATTCAAGTGCAATTTACCACAGAGGACACAGAGGACACAGAGGACACAGAGGAGTTAAAGATGCTTAGTACGCTGTCCTTCGTTATTTTTCGATGTTGGGCGGGATAGGCGGTCCTATGCTTCTGCTGATTGTTTATGTCTCAGTGCTTCCTAGCTTTCAATTCCGTTCTCGCTGATCGGGTTAAGACCTTTAAACGGCTTCAGGTTTGGGGTGGTCGAGTTTTGTTGCTTTTTCTAGCCACGAGCAAGCGGCGCAGCCGCGTCTAGCTACAATTTTCGGTATGCAAAGAACAAAAAAAATCCGATGGCACTACTGTCATCGGATTTTCTAACGAGCTTGGTTTAGTGCTGTGGCGCTTCTTCAGCTGTTGCCTGTTCAGTTTGCTGCTGTTGCATCTGCTGAGCGTACAATGCATCGAAGTTAACTGGTGATAACATCAGAGCAGGGAAACTGCCTTTGTTTACCAGGTTGTCGATCGCTTCCCGTGCATAAGGGAACAGGATGCTTGGGCAGAAAGCTCCCAGGGTGTGATGCAGTTCAGCATCGGCTAGACCGGAAACAGTGAAGATACCTGCTTGCTGAAGTTCAACTAAGAACGCGGTGTCGCCATCATTTTTTGCAGTAACTGTCAGGGTTAGTACTACTTCAAAAACGGTCTCATCCAGTTTAGCAGTGGCAGTGTTCATATTCAGGTTGATCTCTGGCTGCCACTGCTTAGTAAATATCTGTGGTGAATTAGGGGCTTCAAAAGAAGCGTCTTTCAGGTAAACGCGCTGAATTGCAAACTGTGGAGCTTGCTGTTCTTGAGTGTTCTGTTCGTTCTCAGCCATTGTTTTATTATCCTTTAAATGTTGTCTAGTCGGCTAATAGCGGGTCTAGTTTGTCCTGTTGTTCAAGGGCAAATAGATCATCGCACCCACCGACATGAAGTTCGTCTATAAAAATTTGTGGTACTGACGTACGCCCACTTCGCTCAATCATTTCCTGACGGGCGCTGGGTACTGCGTCAATATTGATCTCGTTATACGCAGCGCTTTTATGGTCAAGCAGCATCTTAGCGCGCCGACAAAAAGGGCACCAGTTATTGCTGTAGAGAGTGATAGTTGGCATCGTTATTTTATAACCGGCAGGCTCTGGGCCTTCCATTCTGTCATCCCGCCGGAAAGGCGGACAACATTTTCAAAGCCCAGTGTTTTCAGTTTCTTGGATGTGGCACCGGCAGTCTGACCAATATTGCAGACGACAATAATGGGCTTCTGTTTATACTTTTCCAGCTCGGTAAGGTGGTTGTCCAGATCGCTCGCAGGGATGTGGATCGCATTAGTTATATAGCCGGTGGAATACTCTTTTTTAGGACGGATATCGAGAACGACGGCGTTCTCTTTGTTGATCAACCGGGTGGCTTCATGGGTGCCTACGGATTTGCCAGCCTTGTTCTGTTCTGTCCATAGCAACATTGCCAAAGTCAGAGCCCAGGCTGCCACAATCATAAAATTGTTGTCGATGAATTCGAGCACTTGTTCCATTATCAATATCCGGCCAGTTGCGAGCCCTTTAATCTAAAGTGGATCGCGGTGAGAGTTTTTGAAGCCGGTAAGTATACCTTGCCGGAACGAAACTGGTAACAGCTCTGAGGTGAATTCCTGATGAAAATTTGTCAATCACAAAGATCTTATGAGCAAACTGAAAATTCTGTTGTTGTGGGTGGGATTAGTAGAGTGGAATTCGCCATCTGGGTGTTTTCTCAGTAAAATGCTCAGTCTCTGCAATCACTCAAAATGAAAAGATCCCTATGACTAACCTGCGTGCCCCGAAAGCGTTAATTATTCTTGATGGACTTGGTGTAGAACAAACTGAATCCAGTGCCCTGGCTACCGCTAATACTCCCACATGGGATCGGCTGATGGCGGAAGCGCCTAATAGTCGAATAGCAACATCAGGGTTGGCTGTAGGGTTGCCAGATGGGCAGATGGGCAACTCCGAAGTCGGACATATGAATATCGGAGCCGGCCGGGTGGTCTACCAGAACTTTACCCGTATCAATAAAGCGGTAGAAGAGGGTACTTTATTTGAGAATGCAGCGCTTATTGAGGGTATAGATAAAGCGATTGCCGCTGATGGGGCTGTTCATGTAACAGGCCTTTTGTCGCCGGGTGGTGTGCATAGCCACGAAGAACAGATGTTTGCACTTTTGGAGATGGCGGTTAAGCGGGGCGCTAAAAAGGTTTATCTCCACGCTATTTTGGATGGTCGGGATATGCCCCCGCGTAGTGCTGAGTCATCAATTAAAGCGGCTGAAGCCAAATTTAATGAGTTAGGCCGGGGTGCTATCGCAACGGTTGTTGGCAGATATTTTGCTATGGATCGTGATAATCGATGGAATCGGGTGCAGCTAGCCTACGATGCTATGACCAAGGGGCTTTCGCCCTGTTATGAAACCTCTGCTCTGGATGCGCTGGCCAACGCTTACGAGCGTGATGAAAATGATGAGTTTGTTCAGGCAACGACCATTATTGGTACAGACGGTCAGCCGAAAGGGTTGATTCGTGATAATGATACCGTTATCTGCGCCAACTTCCGGCCAGATCGTGCCCGAGAGATCACCCGGGCTTTTGTTGATCGTGAATTTGATGGCTTTACGCGTAGCGCGGTGCCTGATCTATCTGATTTTGTCATGCTGACTCAGTATGCATCAGACATTGATGCAAGTTGTGCTTATCCTCCGGTTAAGTTGTTTAATAGCTTAGGGGACTTTCTTGCTCAGCAGGGTAAGACTCAATTGCGGATTGCCGAGACAGAGAAGTATGCCCACGTTACTTTCTTTTTTAATGGTGGTGAAGAACAGCCCTATACGGGAGAAGATAGAATTCTGGTACCGTCGCCGGATGTGGCAACTTATGATCTAAAGCCAGAGATGAGTGCTCCTGAAGTTACTGAAAAACTGGTTGAGGCAATTACCAGTGGTAAGTACGATCTGATTGTTTGTAATTTTGCCAATCCAGATATGGTCGGTCATACCGGTAATTTTGCTGCGGCGGTCAAAGCGGTTGAGGTGATCGATAAATGTATCGCTGAAGTATTGGCAGCGATGGAAACTGTTGATGGTGAAACTCTGATTACAGCAGACCACGGTAATGTCGAATTGATGGTCAATCCAAAAACCGGGCAGGCGCATACGGCGCATACCATCTGGCCAGTTGCTCTAGTGTATGACGGGCCTCGTAAAGCCGAAGTAAAACTGGCAGATGGCTCGCTTTGCGACCTAGCGCCGACTTTGCTTAGTCTGATGTCGCTGGAACAACCGGCGGAAATGACCGGTCGGTCATTAATACAATTAGGATAAGGATTCGGGCCGTTCATTGAACGGCCTTTCTATATATGCAGAAAAAACTGTTAACCGTATTTCTGACAACGCTGTTACTGAGCCTTTGTGTACCTGTTTTTGCCGCTCAGGAAAAGGCAACAGAGACACAAATTACTTCGCTTAAAAAAAGCATCTCTGAGCTGGTTAATACACTAGGGACTTTAAAAGGTGAGCGTAAGTCGGTGCAACAAAAACTTCGCCGCAGTGATAAATCGATCGGTGAGTTAGCTCAGGAAATCCTGCGACTGAATAAGCAGCTGAAAGGGGCTGAGGCCCGTTTAAACAAGCTTGAGCGGAAAAAAACTCCTTTGCTTAAGTCGCTCAAACAGGAAGCTGTTCGCTTAGAACAGCAGTTGCGCCAGCAGTACAAAACCGGAACCCAACCTCGCTTACAGCTGTTATTAAATCAGCGAGACCCTGAACAGGTATCCCGGATGCTGCAATATTATGATCGAATCAATCAAACCTTGAGTCAACGGTTGCAGAACTTTCGTGAAGGGCTGATTAAGCTTGAACAGGCGGAAAATGATATTCGTTCTGCTCAACAGGATATCTTTGATCGCAGGGATCTGTTGAAAGCCCGGTCAGATGATCTTGAGTCGGTTCGTAAAGAGCGTCGGGTTGTACTGAGCCAACTGGAAAAAAAGCTGAGTAGCGGAAGTCAGCAACTGAAATCGTTGAAGGCTGATCAGCAGCGGCTGGAACAGCTTTTGACCCAGATTCGCTCCTCCATTGAAAAGATATCCCTAGGGGGTAATGACCGCTCTTTCCGAGAGTTAAAAGGACGCTTACCCTGGCCGGCGAAAGGTAGCTTAAGTCGCCGGTTTGGGAGTAAAAGCAGTGGTATTCGTTTTGAAGGAATACTGCTATCCCAGCGCTCGGGTCAGCCGGTGAAAGCGATACATCATGGCAGAGTGGTTTTTTCCGATTGGTTGCGTGGTTATGGATTGTTGACCATAGTAGATCATGGTGGCGGTTATATGAGCTTATATGGTCATAATGAGTCGTTGCTGCGGGAAGTGGGTGAGTGGGTCTCCGGTGGAGACCAGCTGGCGACCATAGGCAGCAGTGGCGGTAGTACCAAGCCGGGTTTATATTTTGCTTTGAGATATAAAGGAAATTCTACAGATCCGCTGAAATGGCTAGCGAGAAGGTAGTCGTAGCGGTTATGCTATTTCAATATTTAACAGATGTAATAAAAGGATGAGTCATGACGCTGAAGCAACAGCTTTCCAGCCTTACTAAACCTCTGTTGCTAGCTTGTTTGCTAAGCGGATCGGCGACTGCGCTGTTTGCAGCAGACGCGGTATCTGAGGCAGAACAGGTTAAGAGTATTCCGCTGGAAGAGATCCGTCTGTTTACCGAAGTATTTGAGCGTATTAAAAATTCCTATGTTGAGCCTGTTGACGATGCCGAGCTGCTGGAAAGTGCAGTGCGGGGTATGTTAGCGGGGCTGGATCCGCACTCTGCCTATCTTGAGGCAGATGCCTTTTCAGACTTGCAGAGTCACACCAGTGGAGAGTTTGGTGGGCTGGGTATTGAAGTGGGCATGGAAAACGGTTTTATACGGGTTATTGCGCCTATAGATGATACTCCGGCGTATCGGGCCGGCGTTAAAGCGGGTGATCTGATTATCAAACTGGGGGATCAGTCGGTTCAGGGGATGGAACTTGGCGATGCGGTCAAGCTGATGCGGGGTAAGCCTGGTTCAGAGTTGCTGTTGACAGTCGTCCGGGAAGGCGAAGATAAACCGTTGGAAATTATGGTGGTGCGGGATGTTATCCGGGTCGCCAGTGTTAAACAACGAATGCTGGAAGACGGTATCGGTTATCTGCGTATTACCCAGTTTCAGGTGAATACGGGTAAGGATCTGTTAAAAGCGATTGAGCGCCTTCAAGATGAATCGGACCTGAGGGGGCTGGTTCTTGATCTGAGAAATAATCCGGGTGGGGTATTGCGTGCGGCGGTTGAGGTCAGTGATGGCTTTATTGATCAGGGCTTGATTGTTTACACTCAGGGGCGGGTGGAAAATTCAGAACTGCGCTATAACGCCACCACTAAAACATTAGTGGATAGCAGTTTGCCGCTTGTTGTCTTGATCAACCAAGGTTCAGCTTCTGCGTCTGAAATTGTAGCCGGAGCGCTTCAGGACCATGCTCGGGCTATAGTTATGGGTGTAGATAGCTTCGGTAAAGGCTCTGTGCAGACAATTCTTCCGCTTACAAAAAAGCGGGCATTGAAATTAACGACTGCTCGTTATTACACACCGAATGGTCGCTCTATTCAGGCTCAGGGTATCGTCCCTGATATCTATGTAGCTGACGCCAATATCAGTCTCAAAGAGTCTGGCAATTACCTCAAGGAACGTGATCTTAGTGGTCACCTTGAGAACGGGCCTGAGGAGGTTGATACTGATGCCCAGCTTCGAACCTCTTTGGCAGAAAAAGACTTTCAGCTTTATGAAGCCTTCAATCTGCTCAAGGCGTTATCAATTATTAAGCCGTTTGCCGCAGTCGAACAGCCTGAAATGGAAAGCGCCGTTCAGTGAAACGTATTGAGAGTTCAGTGAGACGCTGCCTTCGGCTGTTGGGCCGGTTTATTTCCGGAGTTCTGGGGAGTGCTATTTTACTGACTGTCATCGTTCAGCCGGTAGCCGCTGATACGGAGTCATCCCGTCTGATTATTATTGTTGATGATGTGGGGAATAATTTTGAGCAGGGTGTTGCTGCCATCAACTTGCCTGGACCGGTGGCTTATTCGGTATTGCCGCATACGCCTCACAGTGTTGCGCTGGCTGAGATGGCTCATAGTCAGGGTAAGGAGGTTATGCTGCATGCTCCTATGGCGAATACTGCGCACCTGAAACTGGGTCCGGGAGGTCTGACCGACGATATGACCCATCAGCAATTAACAAAAATGTTGCGTGGGAATATTGAAGCGGTTCCTTATGTTGCAGGGGTTAATAATCACATGGGAAGTTTGCTGACGCAAAGGCGTCAGAAAATGGACTGGGTGATGGATGTTCTCGCAGAGCAGGGATTGTTCTTTCTTGATAGTAAAACCACCACCAAGACTATGGCCTGGAAATCTGCTTATTCTCAGGGGGTCCCCTGGCTTATGCGGGATGTTTTTCTTGATCACGAACAGACCACCGCTTTTGTTGATAAACAGTTTCGTTATGGGTTAAAGCTGGCGCGTGAACAGGGCTTTGCTGTTCTGATCTGTCATCCATACCCTGTGACTATTGAATATCTTAAGCATGCGCTGCCTAAGATTGGCGAGTTGGGAATCCAGTTGGTGTCGCCCAGTGCTTTTTTGTTTCAGCAGGCAGAAGCCAGAAGGCTGGTTGAAGCTCAGCAAGCAGATCGTAAGTTAGAGAGTGTCTGTGATCAGAATGAAGGACACTGCCAGACGGCTTTGGCCCGCCAAAACGGTAATGCTCAGTTAGAATCGAACTAATTCTTAGTCTTCTAAAAAACGCTTAACCAAGCTTTATAGTAGTAGCAGTCCATCTGCTATCAGCTTGATTCCTACCAGAATGGTCAGAGTCTCAAAGATTTTCTTTATCGCTGAATTGCCTTTTTTGAGAGCAATATGGGTGCCGGTATAGGCACCAATAATTGCGCCGGCTATCAGGGCAGGTAACCACTCCCAGTGAGGTGGTTGTTGTAGTGCGACGGTAATGGCTCCGGAACCGTTCCAGAAAAGTCCTACCAAAATCAAAACGTAAGCGACGGCAGTCTTATAATCCAGACCAAACCAGCGTACCAGCCAGATAGTGACAAAGAGTCCGGTGCCTGAGGTTAAGGAGCCGTTGAGAATTCCGATCAGACAAAGTACGGCGCCTCCCAGGCATAAGCCTCGGAGATCCCGGTTGCGGGATTGTTGGGATAAACCCAATTGGGGTTTAAATATTGAATAGATACCCAGGCTTGTTGTGAGAATACCGAGACAAAAGATGGTCAGGCTCTCCGGCAATCGGAGGATAAGTATGCCTCCCAATACGACTCCGGGAAGACCGCAGGCAAGGATGAACAGGCAGAAACGCAGATCCAGAGATTTCTCTCGCAGATGACGTAACGTTGCGCCGACCCCGAGCGCTACACTGGCGATTTTGTGGGTTGCCAATGCGCTACTAAAACTAAGTCCGAGAAACAGGAGAACAGGTAGTTGCAGTAAGCCTGCACCGCCACCGGCCATGGCTGACAGGCCATTAGCCAGTAACGAAATGAGTAGCAGGCTGAGTTGTTCAGTAATCACTTAGCGACTGGCTGCAGCGGCAATCACACTCCACTGATCGGCCCAGTTTGTCGTTGGGCGGGCTTTGAATTCGCTACGTACAAACTGTCGTATCCTTCCTTCTGCGCATGCCAGCATAAGATTAGCAGTCGCACCAGCGGGGAGTTCAGTTCGCAACCCTTCGGTCTGTTCGGCGGTACGAAGGATCTGTTTTAACTGGGTTTCCACACGCTCAAAGAACTGGTTGATTCGCTGCCGCAACCGGTCGGTTTCTCCGGACAGAGCGTCTCCGGTGAGAATTCGCCCCATGCCTGGGTTCTTTTCGACAAACGCCAGTAACAGAGTGAGGATCTGCTCACATTGTTTCATAGCATTAGCATCAGAACCGGTGATGATAGTAATTCGGCTGAACACTGTGTCCTCGATAAAGGCGATTAGGCCTTCAAACATTCGGGCCTTACTTGGAAAGTGGCGATATAGCGCCGCCTCCGATACGCCGACATGCTTCGCCAGCGCTGCCGTGGTGATCCGCGCGCCCGGGTCATTTTCCAGCATCATCGCCAGGGATTGCAAAATCTGCTCCCGGCGTGAGGGTTTTTCCTGAACATCCATTAGTTTGATGCCTTCGGAGAGTGATTGGAGATTAGAGTACCTACACCCTCATCGGTGAAGAGTTCCAGTAGGCAGGAATGCTCTACCCGGCCATCGATAATATGGGCGCTGGTAACACCAGATTTTACGGCACTCAGAGCGCAGTCAATTTTTGGTAGCATACCGCCATAGATAGTACCGTCTTCAATCAGGTCATCGACTTCAGCCGTCGATAGACCGGTAAGAACGTTGCCTTCTTTGTCCATCAGGCCGCTGATATTGGTCAGTAATATCAATTTTTCTGCCTGCAGAACTTCGGCGACCTTACCGGCTACAAGGTCAGCATTAATATTGTAAGACGCACCGTCAGAGCCGACACCAATAGGAGCAATAACGGGTATAAAGTCAGAGTTGCTGAGCATGTCGAGCACGCTGGTGTTAACGTGGTCAACTTCGCCCACATGGCCGATATCGATAATTTCAGGAGCCACCATATCTGGAGTCTTATGCTTTACTATCAGCTTTCGGGCGCCTAATAGCATGCCATCTTTGCCGGTCAAGCCGATCGCTTTACCGCCGTTGCGGTTAATCAGGCCAACGATGTCTTTGTTGACCATGCCGCCCAGTACCATCTCGACGACGTCCATGGTCTTCGAGTCAGTGACTCGCATACCGTTAACAAAGTGAGACTCTATCGCGAGCTTATCCAGCAGTTCGCCGATTTGAGGGCCGCCACCGTGAACCACAATCGGATTTATGCCGATCAATTTCATCATAACAATATCGCGGGCGAAGCTGTCTTTAAGCTTGTCATCAATCATCGCGTTGCCGCCGTATTTGATGACCACGGTTTTACCCGAAAAACGTTGAATGTAAGGCAGTGCTTCGCTTAGCACGTTTGCGGTATTGATCGCAGCTTTACGTGACAGTGGCATTAGTATCTTCTCTATCTATGGAGGTTGTGTAGTTTGTAAACGCTAACTCAGGAATTTGCAAGTCAGGAACGATTAGTTTTAGTTTTTCTTCTAGCAGTGCGCCGATGCGGATCAGGGCGTCTGGGGTCAGAGCTTCAATTCTAAGGGTCAGCATCGGCGTGGTGTTCGAGGGTCTTATACCAAACCATCCGTCGGGATATTCGACCCTGAGCCCGTCTATTGTATAGACCTTTGCCGGGGCGAAATTGAGTTGGCTGAACTGTTCAATTACCTGGAATTTACTTTCGTCACTGACCGGAATATGAATCATCGGGGTGGAGGGTAGCGGTGTAAATGGGCTGAAAAGTTCAGTAACTGACTGATCGGTGTTACTCAGTAGCTCAAGCAGTCGAATTGCTGCGTACAAACCATCATCAAAGCCATACCACTGTTCGGCAAAGAACAAGTGCCCGCTGAATTCACCACCAAACAGGGCTTTAGTCTGCTGCATTCGATTTTTGATCATTGAGTGACCGCAGCTCCACATATCTGCCCGGCCACCCAATTGATTAATCAACCGGGGAAGGTTGATAGAGCACTTTACGTCGTAGACTATCTCAGCGCCTGGGTGGCGCTTAAGCAGATCTTGTGCGAACAGACAGATCAGTTGATCCGGGGTGATAACCTGACCTTGATTATCTACCACGACTAGTCGATCACCATCGCCGTCTAGTGCCAGACCAATATCAGCGTCTGACTGTTGTACTTGATTGATCAGATCGGACAGGTTTTCC
>JAGPUU010000086.1 GCA_018067325.1 Amphritea sp. | reverse complement strand
GGAAGAATCAGGTTATCTGCAAATTTCATTATCCGTCGTAGGTGAAACTGACGCGCTTAAGGCTTCTGTTCGCAGAGATCGCTACCTGGTAGATACGGATAACTGGGCGACAGAACGGATAGGTTCCGAGTTTGGCGATCATTATCTGAAATTTAACTCAGGTCTGGGTTCTGTGGTGGTGCTAAGTGATTTAGAGCTGTTTACCAATGATCGTATTGGTAAGCAGGATCATGCTTATCTGCTGAGTCGGATCGTAGGTAATAGTCGTAAAGTCTGGCTGCAATACAGTATTGATATGTTACCGCTACCGCAGTTGCTATGGCAGCGGATGCCGTTTCTGGTGACGGCTCTGGCCCTGTTATTAATATTGATGGGCTGGCGATTATTTCTCTATACCGGTCCTCGACTTTTCTTGCAGAATCAGCAGCGGCGTAACCTAATGGAACACATTGATGCATCGGCACATTACGCCTGGCGCATCGATAAAGGTTACAGCTTGTTTGAAAGCAACCGTCAGGCACTTGAGCAAGCCTGGCGTAAACGCCATCCGGGCCTGAACTCGATGAATAACAGTCAGCGGGCCGAGTGGATTGGCGAAAAAACCGGTATGGCTGGGCAGGCAGTTGAGCGCAGTCTCTATCATTCGATCGATAAAGATCAGGATTTTATTAAAGCATCACTGGTACTGCAGCAGCTGGCCAGTGGGTTAAAACAGCGGGGATTAAGATGAACGATTCGCAGGGACAGGATCAGCTGTCAGAGAAGGTGCTGCGCAAACTCGGGCAGCTGGAGCAGGAGATCGGCCGGGCAGTCATCGGCCAACGACAGGTGATCCGGGATGTCACTATTGCCTTGCTGGCGGGTGGTCATGTATTGGTAGAAGGTGTGCCCGGATTGGGTAAAACCTTGCTGGTACGCAGTCTGGCCGCTGCCGTGGGCGGTGTGTTTAATCGAGTTCAGTTTACCCCTGACCTGATGCCCAGTGATATTAGTGGTCATATTATGTTTGACCGAAAATCTGACTCCTTCCGGGTACGTAAAGGCCCCGTTTTTTGTAACTTCCTGCTGGCCGATGAAATCAACCGGGCACCCGCTAAGACCCAGTCGGCAATGTTAGAAGTGATGCAGGAGCAACAGGTGACTATTGAAGGGCAGTCATTTGAACTGAACCTGCCGTTTCTGGTGCTGGCAACGCAAAATTCAATTGAACAGGAAGGCACCTATCCGTTGCCGCAGGCTCAGTTGGACCGTTTTCTTCTGAAAGTTTTTATCGATTATCCGGATATGGATGAAGAGTTGCAGATGGTGCAGCAGATTACTTGTGATGCGGTGGCGGATAAGCTGGATGTCTCCGCAGTCAAAGAGGTGCTGCAACCTGAAGAAATTCTTAGTCTGCAGCGCTATACCTCTAAACTGGAAGTGGATGAGCAGATTATCGCTTATGCGGTAAACATAGTCAGAGCGACCCGTGATTGGAGTGGCATTGACGCTGGCAGTGGTCCGCGGGGAAGTATCTCTCTGCTACGGGCAGGCCGCGCTAATGCGGTTTTGTCGGGTCGTCGTTTTGTTACCCCGGATGATATTAAAGCGGTGGCTCCGGCGGTGTTGCGTCATCGGATTAAGCTCAGTGCAGATCTCGAGATTGAAGGCTATCAACCGGATGATGTGTTAAAGGATATTCTTAGTAATGTGGAGGCGCCTCGGGTATGACCCCGTCTCGCAGAGCAGTGTTGTTAGCTACAGTGATTCTGTTGCTGGCGTTACTGACTCAATTCTGGCCTTCGCTGACGCTATTGCGTGATCTGATCGTCGCAATAGTGATTGGTGCGCTGTTACTTGATCTGTTATTGCAACGGCGTGAGCCTGTGCCCGAAATTAAGCGGGAGCTGCGAGGTAGTATTCCTGTTGGGGTATGGAGTGAGGTGAAACTGCAGGTTACAAATTTTGGTAACAGACCCCAATGGCTCACCCTTCATGATCATCATCCATCGAATTATGCGGTTGAAGGTTTACCTGCGCAACTAACTATTCCGGCTGATAGGACTGCTCGAGTGACTTATCGACTGCGCCCAAATCAACGTGGTGATGGTGAGTTTAAGGGGGTCGATCTGGTAACTGTGTCGCCGTTCGGCCTGTGGCAGCGAAAGCAGTATCTCTCTCTGCCTGAGACGGTGAAGGTTTATCCTAATTTTAGAACCGTCAGTCAGTACACTTTGCTGGCAACGGATCATCATCTGAGTCAGCTGGGTATCAAACAGCGTTTACGCCGGGGTGAAGGTAGTGATTTTCATCAGTTGCGGGAGTATCGGGGCGGTGACTCTCTACGCCAAATCGATTGGAAAGCGACCTCTCGCTACCATAAACTGATTTCCCGTGAGTATCAGGATGAACGGGACCAGCAGATTCTCTTTATGTTGGATTGTGGTCGGCGGATGCGCCACCTGGAAGACGATAGCGGGCATCTTGATCAGGCGTTGAATGCGATGCTATTGCTGGCCTATGTGGCAGCAGAGCAGGGTGACTCGGTGGGTTTTAAAACCTTTGGTGGTGTACAGCGCTGGTTTCCTCCGGTCAAAGGGGGCACTGTAGTAAGGCAGATGATCGCGGGTACTTATGATATTGAACCGACTCTGGAGGCGGCAGACTATCTTGAAGCAGCTCGCGAGTTGATGCCACTGCAACGCCGCAGGGCGTTGGTCGTACTGGTTACTAATACCCGGGATGAGGACAGTGATGATCTGGCAACGGCAGTGAGGTTACTCTCACGTCGTCACCTGGTGGTGGTGGCCGATCTACGTGAGCAGGCGTTGGATAAGGCCCAGGCGGCACGGGTTTCAGACCTGGATTCAGCCCTGCGCTTTCATGGGGTACAAGATTACCTGGAAAGTCGTAGCAAGCACCATGAACAGTTACGCCATCAGGGGGCTCTGACAATGGA
Organism: Amphritea sp.; assembly: GCA_018067325.1. Classification (GTDB taxonomy): domain Bacteria; phylum Pseudomonadota; class Gammaproteobacteria; order Pseudomonadales; family Balneatricaceae; genus Amphritea. The sequence continues at coordinate 2,282 of JAGPUU010000086.1, read as the reverse complement.
TCTGTTGGCAAAACAGCTGCCGGTGGCACTGGTAAATCAATACTTCACGGTGAAGGCTTCTGGGCGTCTTTAAACAAACGCATTTGGCTTTATACTCATTCGATGACAGATGTTGCTGTAAGAGGACCGGTTGATGCCATTAACAGACCCGCTGATGCTATCGATAGACCCGCTGATGCTCTTAACCATTAGCCTGACCTTTATGCTGGCCGGAATGGTTAAAGGTATTACGGGCATGGGGTTGCCAACGGTGACTCTGGCTATTCTTACGGTCGTTTTAGATCTGCCAACGGCGATGGGCCTTTTACTCATTCCCTCTTTTTGCACCAATCTCTGGCAAGCCTTTAGTGGGGGCGCAGTCGGTATTGTTGTTCGGCGGTGTTGGGCATTTCTCTTACCGGCAACGCTTCTTGTTCCCTTGGGAGGCATGTCACTTCTGTTTATTGATACTTCTTTACTATCCTCCCTGTTGGGCGCCGTGTTGATCAGTTATGCCGCAGTAAGTCTGCTCGGTCTAAAGCTAATTATTGATGAGAATAAACAGCGCTGGGCAGGACCACTTTGTGGTGCTGTAAACGGAATGCTGACCGGGATGACAGGTTCCTTTGCTGTACCGGGTGTTATGTATCTGCAAGGAATAGGCTTTAACCGCACTCAGTTAATTCAGGCAATGGGTATACTGTTTACTCTGTCGACGCTGGCACTGGGTGTGAGTCTGAATGGCAATGAACTGCTGTCAGAAAGGCAGATGATGCTTTCTGCATTGGGTTTAATTCCAGCGATTGCTGGCATGTTAATCGGGCAGCGCATTCGAAGCCACTTATCAGAGCAGCTGTTTAGAAAGGTGTTCTTTACCGCCCTCCTGTTACTGGGCGGTTATATTTTGCTGTCGGTTATTTGAGCCTGATTTGTCGATGACTCTTTGCCACGGAAAAGATTCAACTGAGACAAAATCATACCCGCCAGCATTAGGCTGCAGCCTATCAAAGCCCGATCGCTGAAATCTTCGGCCAACAACCACCATCCGCCGATAGCGGCAAATACCGCTTCCAGGCTCATGATGATCGCTGCATGGGATGCCGGTGAATCCCGCTGAGCTACGACCTGTAGAGTATATGCAACGCCAACAGAGAGCAGACCCGCATAGGCAATTGGCTGCCAGGCCAGGGCTATATTGGCCAATGAAAGCGTATCTTGTTCAAACACAATAGCGACAATGAAACTGAGGAGGGCGCAGATAAAAAATTGGATTATAGCCAAGCGAAGATTATCCAGCTGACTGGCCAGCTTGCCGATAACGATCACGTGTGCGGCCCAGAAGAATGCGCTGCCCAATACCAGTAAGTCACCGGTGTTAATACTGAAGCTTTCACCGGCAGACTGGTTTACGGTTAGAAAATATAATCCTACTACTGCAAACAGGCCACCGAGCCAGGTATTGAGGCGGGTGACATGGCCCAGTAGTAGCCCCATTAGCGGCACTATAATGATGTAGAGTCCGGTGATGAATCCGGCGTTACCTGCAGATGTCCAAAGCAAACCGGCCTGCTGTAGAGAGGCGCCTAGAAATAGAAAGATACCCGCAGTTACACTTCCCCGTAGCATCGCTCTGGGTTCGGTTGAACCAGGTTTAGGGCGAAATATTAACAGCAGTGGTAGTAGTGAAACGGCACCTAGCAGGAAACGGCTGCCGTTAAATCCAAACGGGCCTAGATAATCCATGCCCAGACGCTGGGCAACGAAGGCAAACCCCCAGATTGCAGCGACCAGGAGTAGGGTCAGATCTGCACGGATATTTCGGGTTTCCATCAATGGAACCTCATAAGACAGGAAAAGAGCGGCTATTGTAAATCGCTGTTTTTTTTAAGCAATGGGGACGGTGAAAAAAGGCCGAAACGACCTTTCTGTTTATCCAGAAACGATCTGCCAGTTCAGACCGTTTCTAATTCATCAACCTGGTTGAATGCCTGACGTCCCAGCGCAAACGCTTGGCGATTAAGCTCTACCAGCGACTCTCCTTTGCGTTGAAAACGGTTCAGCAATGCCTCTTCCAGCGTTTCCGGAGGGAAAGGTAGGTGGTCGGCGATAGCCCCGAGCATGATAGAGTTAACCAGCCGTCGGTCGCCCAGTTCGATTGCCGCTTCCCCAGCATTAAAACGATGCAATTCAACGGCACTGTTTGCTAGCTGGCCGAGTGGGTCTTCGGGGTAGTCAAACAGGCCGATTGAAACCACAGGAGGTATCAACGGATAGTCATTAACCATGATGACTGCGCCGGGTTT
>JAGPUU010000084.1 GCA_018067325.1 Amphritea sp. | reverse complement strand
CTTAAGGTAGTTGTTTACCACATAAGACCATACGAGATCGTTTGAGCGCAGCATGTTGAATGCGCTAGCCAGATCACGCCCGTTACACAGGCCTTCGTCTTCTACTTTCTGAGTGAGTTTCTTCACTTGCTGCTCATCGATAAATACGCTGAGTTCGCCAGGATCGGTGAAGTCTGTCAGTGTTGTCAGGAAGGTTGCAGAAGTAATAGAGTCATCTTTACGGGCTGCCATGACGGCAAGGGTAGATGCCAGAATGGTACCGCCGATGCACCATGCAGTAGCGTTAATTTTGCTCGATCCAGAGATCTTCTTCGCAGCGTCAATAGCCTTTAATACGCCATCTTCAACATAGTTATCCCAGCTGATGTCGCGCTGTTCTGCGGTTGGGTTAACCCAGGAAACCAGAAATACGGTTTGACCTTGATCAACGCAGTATTTCACATAGGAGTTATGCTCCTGCAGATCCATAATATAAAACTTGTTGATACAAGGTGGCACGATCAGAGTCGGCTGAGTAAATACTTTTTCAGTGCTTGGCTTGTACTGAATTAGTTGTAGCATTTCGTTTTCGAAGACAACGGCGCCTTCTGAGGTGGCTATGTTCTCACCCAGCGTGAAGGCGGACTCATCAGTCATGGTGATACGGCCCTTATCCATATCTCCCATCAGGTTCTGTAAACCATCAATTAAGCTCTGGCCATTGGAATCCAAGGCTTGCTGAAGGACCTCAGGGTTTGTCGCAGCAAAGTTGGTTGGAGACATTGCATCGATATACTGCTTGGTATAAAACTCCAGCTTTTTCTGCTCGTTATCATCCAGGTTGGCGTTAGCTGCCATGTCGTTCATCAGATTGGACGTCAGCAGGTAAGACTGTTTGATATAGGAGAATACAGGGTTCTGACTCCACTCTTCAGCGGCGAAGCGACGATCTCCTTTTTCTGGTGCCGCGACTGGCTTGTCGGTCGCTTTACCGGTAAGAATGTTTTGCCACAGGTTCATCTGAGCCTGCTGGTAATCTGTAATTGCGCGCACCCATACAGTAGGATCTTCAAAAGAGCGTGCAGCCAGTTCAGTCCATGACTTAGAGAAATCTTTGAACAGGTCTTTATCGCCGCCGGTTTGGGAGTACATCTCCAGAACTTTCTGGCTCTCCTGATTCAGGTAATTGATGAATTCTTTCGGGTTAGAAAGGATATTGCTGTTGTTTTCCATAAAACTGCCTTCTTTTTGAACCTAACTTAGATGCTTTGCTAACTTCTTTGGTCAGCTATAGCATACGGAGGACCAGCTACAATCGGTTAAATATCTGAATAGCCTTTTTAAACTAATCCTGAACCTTAAACAATACTGGCTATTTATCAAACAGAGCCCATGAGCATAGACAAATTGATGCAGCGCAGCAAGGATAAATTACCCTACTTTAGTTACATGTTTAAGGTTCATTCTGATTATGCAGTTGTGGTTATTGATTAATGTGTTGATTTATTAGGAACACTGACAAGATTCTGCTGTTATATGCCGTATGCAAAGCGGGTTTGATATCTTTGTGAGGGTAAAAGAATACGAGCTCTTAAGGCATAAGTTATTCAGTATGCTGAAGGCAGAGAGGTGCTATATAATTGTGTTTTTCTCGTTTACACGGGGTTAATTGAAGGAGTGTATATGCGTCAGTTTCTACTGTTGAGCAGTGTAGGCTGTCATCTGTGTGATCAGGCAGCTGACGTTGTTGTCAGTAACCTGAACCCGCAAAAGCATCAGGTCGATGAGGTTGATATTGCTTATGACGACCAGTTGATGGATAGGTATGCTTTGCTTATTCCGGTGCTGCTGGATGAGCAAAGCGGTGAAGAGCTACGCTGGCCCTTTGATTCTAATCAGCTACAGAGTTTTATTGCTAGGTTTGATTAAACCGAAACAGGCGTTCAGCGTTCTCTTCTGTCTGCAGTGCCAGTTCGGCCGGATCAGTATTCCTGGCTCGAGCAGCGGTTTCAAGAATATGAGGAAGATAGCAGGGCAGGTTCCTGCGACTTTTGGGCTTTGGTTTTATGTCTCGTGGTATCAGATATGGCGCATCGGTTTCTAATAATAACCGTTCAACAGGAATGTCTTTAATTAGCCCCAGCAGCTCACTACCGCGACGCTCATCGCAGATCCAACCGGTTATTCCTATATACAGATCCAGATCCAGATAGTTATAAAGTTCTTGCCTATTTCCAGTAAAGCAATGTGCTACACCGCCGGCCGTCTGATCCCGGAAATGGCGGAGCATTTCTATCTGCTTTGTATGCGCATCCCGTTCATGGAGGAATAGAGGCAGATTTGCGTTACAGGCTAACTCAAGTTGTTGCTCAAATGCATAGATCTGTTGTTCAGGGGTTGAAAAGTTTCGGTTAAAATCCAGCCCCGTTTCTCCCACCGCTAGCACTTCTGGGTTTTTAATCAGATCGACCAGTGCCTGGCGTACGTCGGGAGAGAACTCTTTACTGTAATGGGGGTGAACGCCGGCGGTGCAGAACAGGCTATTACTATGTTCCTTGCACAGGTTAATCGCCTGCTCACTTTCAGCGGCAGTGGTGCCGGTAATCAGAAGGCGCTTAACACCAGTATCAAATGCGTCGGCAATAACCTGCTCCCGATCTGAATCAAAGGCGCTATCTGTCAGATTGATGCCGATATCGGTCAGTTTGTAGTAATTTTCGTTCATTATTGAGTCAGTGTTGTCGCCGAGTTAGTTTGGATGAAGTTTCTTAAGCGCTCTGCTTGTTGTGCGCTGGTTGAGTCCTTCAGTGCAATACGAAAGGCTGTTTGGCCCTCGAGGATGTGGGAGGGTTGGCCTGCTAATGTGCGGTAGATCGCGTGATAGGCCATGACACTCATGACGTATTTACGGGTTTCTTTAAACGGAATCATTTCAATCCAGATGTCAGTGGGGAGCTCTCCGCGCTGCTTAAGCCACTTTTTCACCCGATGGGGGCCTGCATTGTAAGCTGCTGTCGCGAGTACCTGGTTGCCCTCGAATTTTTTCTGCATTTCAGCAAGGTAAGCGACGCCCAGATTGATATTGGTTTCAGGTTGGTAAAGGTCTGAGACTCCTTTATAGCTAATATCGTTTCGCTTAGCCGTTGATTGTGCTGTTTTAGGCATGAGCTGCATCAAGCCTCTGGCGCCTACGCGGGATCGGGCATAGGGCTGGTAAGCACTTTCCTGGCGGGCAACAGCTCTAGCCCAGTTCGTGTCAATTTTATAATCGCCTGCAAGCTTGTCGAATATATCTGAATAGGGCATCGGAAAACGTAAGCTGATATCGTCCCAGAATTTGGCTTTAGCAATCCCGGCAATAGCCATATTATGCCAACCCCAGCGATGCACTACGGTTGCTGCTGTTCTTAGCTGGGCTTTGTCAAAGCTACGGGTTAGCTGGTTCCATTCACGGCGGGCAAGATACAGACTATTTAGCTGATAGAGTTCATGCATTCGACGCATAGCCGGCGAGGCGGCTAATTCTTGCAGCGAAAGTTCAGTTACCTTGTCTTGCTGTGGGTTCAAGCGAAAACGGCTTTGTAAAGTGCGTGAGGCGAGTAAGCCATAGTAACTACGTTGGTTGCTTAGCTTCACGAAGGCATCAGAATAGACCGGCTTCAGCCCTTTAATATGACTGGCAGAGATTGTTTTCCAATAGGTCCATCGTTCCTGCAATTGAGATTCAGGAGTGAGCTCGTCAATGAGTTGGTGAACTTTCTGCCAGTTTTGTTTGGTCAGTGCCAAGTTGAAACGTAGGTTATGGATCTCTTCATCGGCAAAAATATTTAACTCACCCAGTAACTGATCTGTCGTCTCATCGGCTCTGTAGCTTAGGCGACGAGCTATGTTTAGATTAAGCTTTTGTTGTTCTTCGAAATTGAAAGATAACTTTGTGCGCTGCTTAATCCAGATCTGCGCAGCCGATAGAGGGTTTTTCTTTGAAAGTTTGTTTAATCCGTAGAGGTAGGTCTTTCTACTGGCAAGTGTGTCGCCCGGTAAAAATTTAGGGTTTTTAATCAGGGAAGGGTCCTTCGATACCTGAAATAAACGTTCCGTCACCTGTTGCTGTTTTGTTGTTAAAAATCGGTTTAGGTAGCGTGCCAGTGCGATGTTGTCATTGCCCACGGATTTCCAGAAACGTTGGAAGGCAAGCACGCTACTAGGTCCTGATGACTGGGTTGTCCAGTAATTGAATACCTCATCACATGCCTTGGAAATTGAGTGTCCGGTATTCCATAGAGCGCTTATGTTTTTTATCGCAGACTTGGGTTGTGCCGTTTTTAAAAGCGAGTTTCGGTAGTGGCATTGATATAGCTCACTCTTTATAGGGCTGGAAATATAGGCGGTGGCGTACTGTTTCCAGCGTTTTTTCGATGCTAGATAGCGTAACCATTTCTGTTGCAGAATATATACAGGAGGAAGTTCGTTGTACTGTTCGGTATACAGGTCGATATGGTGCTGAGTAACCTTGTCGAAGTTATGTTGGAGCTCCTGCTGTTCCAAATAAGGGTAAAGTGGATAGGCAGTGAGCTTAGCTTTCAGTTGAAAGTACACATCGCTTTTTTCGGCTTTGAGTGCTTCAGAGGCCTGACTATAAAGCTTACGAGAGTCCTCCATCGAAACGGCGGTGGCAATGTTGGGCAGTAAACTGAACAAAATCAGGCAGCGGATGAAGTGGGTAAGGCTGAAAAGCTTTGGGGTATAGGGCATGTGCATCATTTCTGTAGTCACCGATATGCTCATCATAGCGGCAAAGCGATGACAAACTCGAGAAAAATATCTGCCGAATGGATGAATTATTTTATGCTTAATAATTTCAATTTGATTAGAAAAAAATATTTGTAATGAGTAACACGCCTGAGTGCATTTTTTCTGTAGAATATGCGGCCAACGTTTTTGGTGGAATTAAGCATGGCTCTGATCAGACTTGATAAAGTCTCTGTCGCATTTGGCGATAAACAATTACTCGACCATATCGACTTTCAACTGGAAAAGGGTGAACGGGTTGCATTGGTTGGTATAAACGGTGCAGGTAAGTCGACCCTGCTGAAAGTAATAGCTGGCCACCAGGCAACTGATGATGGTGAGCTGTGGCAGGATGGCGGAGCCCGTATTGCGGAACTATCGCAGATGTTACCTGTTGCTGATGACCGGAAAGTAAGAGATGTCATTGCCTCGGGATGTGCTGAGACAATGGAGCTGCTTACCCGTTATGAAGCTCTGGCTGTGAATCACACTGATGCAGATATGGCTGAGATGGAACGCCTGCTACATGAGATAGATTTGGCAGACGGCTGGCATCTGCAACAGAAAATTCAACAAGTGCTTGAGCGGTTGGAGCTGGATGGAGACAAACTAATGTCTTCTCTATCCGGTGGCTGGCGTCGCAGAGCCGCGCTGGGTGCTGCTCTGGTTCAGGAACCGGATATTTTGCTGTTGGATGAACCAACAAACCATCTGGATATCGAAACCATCGAATGGCTCGAAAAACAGATCATGGAGTTTCGCGGGGGAGTTCTGTTTATCTCCCACGACAGATCTCTGGTGGAGCGGTTAGCGACCCGGATAATCGAGTTAGATCGAGGGCATCTGACCTCGTTTCCAGGAAGCTATGCTACCTATCTCGAACAGAAAGCAAAATTGCTGGAAGAAGAGGAGCGTAATAACGCCCTGTTTGACAAGCGTCTTGCCGAAGAGGAGCGCTGGATACGTCAGGGCATAAAGGCTCGTCGAACCCGTAACGAAGGGCGTGTTCGCGCACTTAAAGATTTGCGTGTTGAGCGTTCAGAGCGACGCGAGAAGCAGGGCAAAGCTAAATTTCAGATGGATAAGGTTGATCGTTCTGGCAAGCTTGTTATCGAACTGGAAAATGTTAGTCAGGCCTACAATGGCGTACCGGTTATTAGCGACCTGACGCTTTCTGTTCAACGGGGAGATCGCATCGGCCTGATTGGTCCGAACGGTATCGGTAAAAGTACCTTGTTGCGAATCTTGCTGGGACAGCTGACGCCTGATCAGGGGGAAGTTAAGCTTGGTACAAGCTTGAATGTCGCTTATTTTGATCAGTTGCGGGGTAAGCTTGATCCTGAGAAAACCATTATTGATAACATTTCTGAGGGCCGGGAAAGTATCACCATTAATGGTAAGTCACGGCATATCATCAGTTATCTGAGTGACTTCCTGTTCTCACCAGAAAGAGCACGTACTCCAGTAAAAGCGCTTTCAGGTGGTGAGTGTAATCGGGTTATGTTGGCTAAACTCTTTAGCCAGCCATCCAATTTACTGGTTCTTGATGAGCCCACCAATGATCTTGATATTGAAACTCTAGAGCTGTTGGAAGAGATTTTACTCGAGTTTAAAGGGACTTTGTTGTTGGTCAGTCATGACCGGGCGTTTCTGGATAATGTGGTTACCTCAACGGTCGTATTTGAAGGAAACGGCAGAATACAAGAGTACGTTGGTGGTTATGAAGATTGGTTACGACAGCGCCCTGAACCGGGGACTGAGGTTCTGGTTAAACCGGTCGAAAAGGTCGCTGAAGTGGCAAAGGTTGAACCTCCCAAGAAGAAGCTTAGTTATAAGCTTCAACGAGAATTAGACATGTTGCCGGGACAGCTAGAGCAAGCGGAATCTGATTTGGAGCAACTGCAACTGGAAACCGGAGCCGCTGATTTTTATTCTGGTAACCAGGAGCATGTGAGTTCTAAACTGGCAGATTTGCAGGAAAAAGAAACTTTGCTCGAACAACTGATGGAACGTTGGGTCGAGCTGGAAGGGATGCAGTAAAGAGTAGAGGTTATCCTCTACTCTTTAGCGTTCACTCGTATCGCCAGTACATCGCATTTAGCACCATGTAATATGCCGTTAGCCGTTGATCCTAATAGCAGTGCGAGCCCATGGCGTCCGTGGCTGCCGACAATGATCAGATCGCATCGGTTTTCGTCTGCAATCCTGTGAACCTCGGTTTCAGTGTGTCCTGAAACAACATGACACGCTTTTACCGGGTATTCGAGCTGTTTACGGTAGCCGGCCATTTTGCTTTGTGCGTGTTCATCAAGTTGAGTCTGAATGGCGGTGAGATCCATTGGGACATCTCCTCCATAGGCGAAGCTAAGCGGTTCAATTACATGGATCATTGAGAGTTCGGCTTCAGTGCTTTGGGCCAAAAGTTTCACTTTGTCTATCAGTTGGTCAGAGTCTTCTGACAGATCGATAGCCAAGAGTATGTGTTTGTATAGTGACATCGGTTTTTCTCCTGTTGCTCTCTATCTTTGAGAGTAGCATAGAGTTTCCATTCTTTATGGAAAGTATAGCGTTTGTGGTTTGAAATCTGACCGGGATCAATAAGTTAGCGGAGCGTAAAAAATGGAATGGGCAATTATTGTTCTGATTATGATGTCACTGCTGGGTTCGATGATGTGGGTGATGCCTAGTCCCCGGCAGCGCTTCCTGGCTAAATTGCGGCTGGAGGCCTCCCGTCAGGGTTTTCATGTTCAGATCGTTCGTGTGACGCCTCCCAGGGCGGCAGGGCAGGTGGAGCCAGAAGTGTTATCTGCCACCGCTTACAGGTTGCCTCGATTCAATCTGCAGAAAAGCGAAAGAGAGAGCTTCATAGAATGGCAGGTGTTTCGTCAGACGGCCATTGCTGATATAGGATTGCCAGAGGGCTGGTGTTGGGGGATTGGCGAACGCTGTCTGAGCGAGACTCAACTACAGTCAATAAATGAATTGATCGGAAAACTCCCTGATGGCGTGTCTTCGATAGAATCAACACCGGTTCACTTGTCTCTATACTGGGATGAGAGAGGAGATGAAAACTCACTGGAGATGTTGCAACAATTGATGCAGCCCTTTATGGAACAGAAGTTTTAAAATCGAGGTAAATATGGAGCTGCTAACAGGCTTATATAAACATTATAAAGGTGCAGAATACCAAGTGCTTCACCTCGCCAGGCACTCTGAAACAGAGGAGTGGCTGGTAGTGTATAAGCAATGTTATGGAGAGGGATCTGTTTGGGTGCGACCTATGAGCATGTTTATCGAGCAGGTAACGGTTAGTGATGGGAGTAGGGTTCCTCGTTTCGATCTGATCAAAGCGGACTGAACTCTGCTATTCCTCGTTGGTTTTCTCTTTTTTAAGTTCTTCTAGCGACGCGGCAAGATTGCCCGCTGCCATTGCGCTGCTGGGACGAGCTTTGTTGAGTAGCTCTCTTATTTTATCAACATAATCTTGTTTCTGTTTTTGCGGCACGCTGGTCCGGGCGATGATCGCTTTAGCGTGTTTGTAGTGAGACATGGCTACTAATTTGTCGTCACGATTCAGATAGTAATCCCCTTGTTCAATATGGGCATCAGCAAAAACACAGACGTGAAGCCAGTAGAGGTCTTGCTGGAACTGCTTAGCTCTCGCAATATTGAGTTTTCCCTTCTTGGCCATCTCGATGCAAAGCTTTTCTGCATGTTGGATGTGGATCTGGGCCCGTTTCAATGCTCGATCATTGGAAAAGCTTCCGGGAACAGGACTTGTACGGTCCGCTCCCTCTTTTTGTGCGCTAATCTCCTGTAACAGGTCGGAGCCCGGAGCAAGCAGAGCGATCTCTTCGATCATGCCGATGATATAGTTGCTGAGTGCGTCGGTAATTTCATGGCGGCAATTGGCTTCTTTGAGTACAGCCAGAGTCGTCAGCGCGTCGTCAGACTGTTTGCGCAGCTCTTTCAAACGCTTGCCGCGATATTCCTGCTGCTGCTCTCTGGTTGAAATAAAATAGTTCACCAGGAGAGCGATAAAGCCCACAGCAATTAAAGAAAAAAGAAAAATCAGGTTGTCTTGCAACATATTCTCAGGTAGTTGTAATTAAAGAGACTAGTAATGGCGGCAGCATACTGCATTTAAGCTACCAGAAATATACCTTTATTAGCCAATATTCTTAACTGGTCAGCGTGTTTTTTTTCAGTAGAAACTTGACCCGGCTTGTCTGAGCCCTTATATATGCACGCTGTTTTGTATTGCTACCTCGTCCTTTAAGGATTTTATTTATATGGGCAAATCCCTAGTTATTGTAGAGTCACCTGCTAAAGCGAAGACCATAAACAAGTATTTAGGTAATCAGTTTGTGGTTAAATCAAGTGTGGGCCACATTCGTGATCTTCCCACCAGTGGCTCTGGCAATGCAACCGCATCCGACCCTAAAGAGCGTGCTCGACAGGCGGCTATCACCCGTAAATTAGCGCCGGAGGATAAGGTTCGGCATAAGGCTGCAAAGGCAAAAACGCAGTTGATAGCACGCATGGGGGTTGACCCAGAGAATAACTGGGATGCCCGCTATGAAATTCTCCCGGGTAAGGAGAAAGTCGTTGATGAGTTAAGGCGACTGGCCAAAGATGCAGACACTATCTATCTCGCAACCGATTTGGACCGCGAAGGGGAGGCTATTGCCTGGCACCTGCGGGAAGCTATCGGTGGTGAAGATGATCGTTATCGCCGGGTTGTCTTCAATGAGATAACCAAGAAAGCGATTCAGGAAGCGTTTGAGAAGCCGAGTGAGCTCGATATTAATCGGGTTAATGCTCAACAGGCCAGGCGTTTTCTCGATCGGGTTGTTGGTTACATGGTTTCTCCTCTGTTGTGGGCTAAGGTCGCCCGGGGGCTTTCGGCCGGTCGGGTACAGTCGGTTGCTGTACGTTTACTGGTTGAGCGGGAAAAAGAGATTCGTAGCTTTATCCCGGAAGAATTCTGGGAGCTACATGCAGACCTTCTGTCAGGCGATAATGAGTCTTTACGTTTTCAGGTTGATAAATACCAGGATAAAAGTTTTCGGCCGGTAAATGGTTCCGAGACAGAGGGCTATCTTGAGCAGCTAAAACAGCTGGAGTTTAAGATAACTAATCGACAGGACCGGCCGACAAGTAGTCGTCCATCTGCACCGTTTATAACTTCGACCCTTCAGCAAGCAGCCAGTACCCGTCTAAGCTTCGGTGTTAAGAAGACGATGATGTTAGCTCAGCGACTTTACGAAGCGGGTTACATCACATACATGCGAACGGACTCGACTAATCTGAGTTCAGAGGCGGTTGATAACTGCCGTGATTTCATCAGTGATAATTATGGTGCTAAGTATCTGCCGGAGAAAGCTAACTCTTACAGTAGCAAAGAGGGCGCTCAGGAGGCTCACGAAGCGATTCGTCCTTCAGATGTCTCCATAGAGGCTACCGCCCTTAAAGGTATGGAGCGGGACGCTGAGCGCTTGTATGAGCTGATTCGGCGTCAGTTCGTCGCTTGTCAAATGACACCGGCACTTTTTACCAGTACCCGGGTGACCATAACGGCAGGTGATTTTGAATTGCGGACAAAAGGACGCATTCTGCGTTTTGATGGTTACACCAAAGTATTCAATAGTCGTGGCAAAGAAGAGGATATTATTCTTCCGGATGTGCAGAAGGGTGATGTTCTTCAGTTACAACAACTGGACCCTAAGCAGCATTTTACCAAGCCTGCACCTCGTTATACCGAAGCGAGCCTGGTTAAGGAGCTGGAGAAAAAAGGAATTGGCCGACCTTCTACCTATGCATCGATCATCTCTACTATTCAGGATCGGGGCTACGTGGAAGTTCAGAACCGCCGTTTCTATGCGCAGAAAATGGGTGATATTGTCACCGAGCGCCTGGTTGAGAATTTTAATGACCTGATGGATTTTAGCTTTACCGCGAGAATGGAAGAGTCGTTGGATGATATAGCGACCGGTAGTGCTGACTGGAAAGAATTGCTGAATCAGTTCTATCAGGGCTTCAGTAATCGTTTGGAGCAGGCGCAACATCCGGAATCCGGTATGCGTCTTAATGAGCCTACTGAGACCGATATTCCTTGCCCAAGCTGTAATCGTAAAATGATGATTCGTACCGGTACCACCGGGGTATTCCTCGGGTGTTCTGGCTATGCGTTACCGCCAAAAGAGCGCTGTAAAACCACTATGAACCTGGTCCATGGTGATGAAGTGGTGAGCGTTGATGGAGATGATGAGGAAGAGTCACGCA
>JAGPUU010000083.1 GCA_018067325.1 Amphritea sp. | reverse complement strand
CCATCATCATAAACATAGATTGGGCCGTACTCGTCAAAATAACAGGCTATCTCTGTTCCATGCATGTTGCTCAAAAGGTGCTCCAGAATAAAGGCAGAATATACTGCACTGCAAAATAAAGATTGATTCAAGTCAGTGTTTTTAGGCTCAAGATTAAACCTGTGCAACTTTTATCTCGGTTAATGGTTATTTTTTCATCTAAATTAGCCACTTAGTTGAACAGCATGCGTGGCCGACTTCTCCTATCATTAATGGACTGCAGTAGAGATAAAAAAAATAAAAGGCGGGAGAGTCCTATGAGGAAAAGTCAGTTGGCGACAGCCTATTGTATCGGCTGTGGCTGTAATGATCATCACAGTTGCGATACTGATTATGGAAAATGTACCTGGATCATCGTTGACCGGGAGTTGAATGCGGGAGTATGCAGTGGTTGTGAAGAGGCATTAGCTGCCTGGCAACAGGGGGCGAGGACTGCTCCGATGCTGCAAGCGCAGGCTAATCTGTAATATGGCAGGTTATTAAGGAAGGGGCTTTTTGGCACCTGTCTTAAACCCAAGAACTTGTACAAGAACGTATATAAGTAAAGTAATAAAAAAGGAGCCACAGGCTCCTTTTTTTGTTTTTGCCTAGTAATCATAGACAGTAGTTAGAGACCTAGATTTAACGTTTACCCATTCGGCGGATCGCCTGTGGAGTGAAATCGCTGTGTTTGAAGCGAGCGTTGAAATCAAATCCATCGCCCTCTTCATTGGTCAGACTACCCACCAGATAACGGTTGGATTGCAGGTCATATAACGCCTCTGCTGTTAGCCAGGGTACCTGAGCGTCCTGATACTGCATCTGGTGCGCTTCAGCGACACGCCAGAGTTGATCGCGGCCATCAAAGTGATCAACAACCGCTGCCTGCCAAGTATCTTCATCTATGTAGAATACGCGTTTAGCGTAAACGTGGCGGGCACCTTCTTTGAGCGTGGCCTCCACTTTCCATACCCGGTGTAGCTCGTATCGGCTGTATTCAGGATTGAGATGCCCCTTGGTCAGAATATCCGTATATTTTAGATTACGGTCAGCCAGTTTGTAGCTGTTGTAAGGGATGTAGATCTCTTCTTTGCCAACCAGGTTCCAGTCGTAACGATCCGGTGCTCCATTAAACATATCCAGATTATCGGAAGTGCGCTGCCCGTCAGATGCCGTTCCTGGGGCATCATAAGCGATCTGTGGTGCACGGCGTACACGTCGTTGGCCAGCATTATAGACCCATGCTTCACGGGGTTTAGCAATCTGATTCTGGGCTTCGTGTACCAGCAGTACATTACCGGTTAAGCGGGCTGGTGCTTTTATCTGCTGGACAAAATAGAACAGAATGTTGTCGTCTTTCGCGGTTCTGCCCTCTTTCAGATAGTTGGGCCAAGACATCTTTTCGGTGATTTTGACCGGAACAAAGTTACCATTAGCGTGCACAGGCACCTGCACAAACGTCCGTTCAAGTGCGCCACCCCGATAGCGGGTCATATGGTTCCAGATGACTTCCAGGCCGCTCTGAGGAATTGGAAAAGGTACGCCTTCCTGTGTATTACTGCTAAGCCCGTTGCCGTTGTCGATCAGTTCTGATTGCACTGCATTACTGCGTGCAAAGTCATACTGGGACTGGGGTAGGGAGGCGCTTCGATGGGTCGGATAGATATTCATTTTGAATGTATCCGGATACTTAGCCAGCAGTGCCAACTGTCCCTCTGTCAGATGCTGTTTGTGTTCGGAAGCGTTTTCAGCAGTGATAGTCAGTAGTGGCTGTTCATCGGCGTAAGGGTCTTTAAAGCGCTCCCCTCCCGGGGGGAGTCCTCCATCCCAGGCTGGAATAGTGCCTGCTGCATTACCCGCCATCTCTGCGCCTATTGGCGTCAGGCTGTTACCTAGCTTAGCGGCTTCTGTTTCGGAAACAGCCGCCATCAGTTGCAAGCTAAAACTTAAACCCATAGCAGAGCTAAGGATCAGTGCAGTCGATTTAAACGTCATAATATTCTCCTGTAATCCTTAACTATTAAAATGAGGCTGATGCGCTGAGAGAAAGGAAATCTCGGTCATCAATAGCGTTATAGTCACCGCCAAAGAAATTGGTGTAGCCCAGCTGTACCCGATATTGGTTTAGGTAATCAGCGGTCAGACTGATGGTTGCAGCTTTTTCACCTTCACCAAATGATGCTCCTGGTTCAGGCCCGTAGCCCTCAACGCCATGTTTAAAGCTGACTTCTGGCTTAAGATTAACGCCTGCAAATACATTTGAGTATGTCAGGTTGGCTCTAACGACATAACCAATAGAGTTTTGGGTAACAAAGCCGTCATTGTCTCCAGCGGTATAGCCGAATAAACTATTTCGCCCGTATTTGACTGCTGAAGCGCTGTCATCGAGATCGTGTACATGGGTCCAGCCCAGTTCACCAATCAGCGTCATTCGGCTAGCGCCCATCACTTGATCAACAAACTTTACAAGGCTGGTTTGTACCTGTGTTATATCGAATTGGTCGTAACCTTGAACGTAACCATCACCACCACCTAAAAAATCACCAAATGCAGCGGAAACCCGAGAGTTTGCAGGGTTACCTGGAGCCGCTCCGCCAGTAAGCATGGAGGCTACTAACATAGCTCCATTTAGTTGAAGGGGGACGTCTTTCTTATGGCTGACTTCACCGGACCAAGCTAGTTCGCCAATATTGCTGTTCCAGCTGACCCCAGCCATATAAATATCTTCCGGATATTCAATAAAGTATTCTGAAGCGAAGGTCGCTCCTGCAGGAAGGGCTCCAAGCTGGGCTACGCCGCTGATGAGAGGGAGTCGGCTATGGTACTTAGTTAGATAAAAACCGAATTCAGTGCTATTCAGTTCCTCAGCGAAATAGCGAAAGGCAAGACCGTATTGACCCTCGTCGCTAGGCTCACGAATACCATCAGCATTACGATCGACAACAGCGCCAATTGCAGCAGCTGTTCCACCGTAGTAATTCAGATCGTCTACACCTAATAACGGGTGACCCGGTACATTTATCCGAATGCCATTACAACCTTCGGAGCTAATATCAGCAGAGGAAAAGAAAGTACCACAACCATCGACAACGGTTTTTTCCCATTCCAGCTGATAGAAGGCTTCTACACTCAGGTTATCGGTTACGCCGAGCGAGGCAAAGGCCATATTAACCGGCAATAATCCTTCTTTCACTTCTGCACCTGCCCGACGGAAGGCGTTTACATCGAAAGGGTTGATGACATTGATACCACCCTGGATAAAGGTACTTTCACCCCAGTTGACTACCTGTCGGCCCAGTCGCAGATCCAGTGGTTGACCGTTTAGTTCAAATTCACCAAAGATATAAGCATCGAGAATTTCAGCGCCGGAAAATTTTGCATAATCATTAAAGCCACTGTCATCTAAGGAAGTATTGGAAGCGTAGCCATTAGGAATATGACCATGATTCACGCTGCCTTCGCTCAGAGCGTAGTCGTACCAATATTTACCACGGATAAAAGCACCGATATTATCTTTGCTTAGCTCTAGATCATGCACACCCTTGATTACAGTTGAGAAGGCATCGCCTTTAGCATAGTTTTGAGTACCATCATCGAAACTTCCGCTTCCTGCACCAGTACCAAAATTTGCCGAAGAGTAAAGATCACTATTGGCATCACTCATTCGCCAGCTCGAGCCAATGGATATCTGAGAATCAAAACGGCCTTCGATCTCTCCGAGATTAAATTCAACTGCGGCAGCGGGGCCTGCAAGGGTCGCTGTGAAAATTGCGAGGGATATGCTCTGCGAGAGTCTGTTACGTATCGGGGTGGGGCGCCAGGGTGCTGACGTCCTTATCGATCTGTGTGCCATTTCGTTCACCTTCTCAGTCATTTGTTATTTTTGTCGTTCAGTAAATCCGGTTGGGCCGGAGTCACTTTTCTTCTGCTCTGTACTTATCTGGCCAATCAACAGAGCAGGAGATCACTCGTAAATTGAATATAAGGTAGGATAGATAATCCTTTATTCGTAGCTATATTCACAATAACAATAGCTGTCATTTTTACTGACAAAAAATGTCTTGGCTGTTTTTTTGCTTTTTAATGATATAAGTTAAAAGAATAGCTTATAACTGTATTTTAAATACAAAAACAATAACGAAATAGAGTGTAAACGATGGAAAAAACCATCACAGTGCCGACTGGCTATGTCAGATACCTTCTCTCACAGGTTGAGAAACAGGGATATAATCTGGAAGAATTGCTGTCAGAAGTCGGTATCGATCCGACCGAAATTGAGCAGCGAACAGAGTTTTCTGCTATCAAATTCGGTCAGCTATATCAGCGGATAATGTGGACTGCTCAGGATGAGTCCTTCGGTATGGTGTCAGGAGGGCGGGTGCCAAACGGTACTTTTAGAATGATGTGTCATTCTATAATCCACTGCCCAACTCTGGAACGGGCGATCTATCGCTGCAGTGCTTTTTATGAGATCTGTCGCGGCACCAAGGTAAAACCCTACCTGGTCCGTAAGGGGCGCTATGCAAAGCTCTCTTTTGCTCCCATCAGTTCTGTACCGGGGAAGGAGGTACGGGAGATGCTGCAGAATGAGGCACCCGCTATTGTTCGAACAGGTTTGTCGATGTGGCATCATTTTATTAGTTGGCTAATCGGTTCTCGATTGGATTTGAAGGCCGCTTATTTCACCTTTCCCAGGCAGGAAGACAGTTATCATTATGAGACACTGTTCCAGTCAGAAGTTAAATTTGATCAGCATGATAATGCGATTGTGTTCCCGGCTCGTTTTCTCGACTATCCCATTATTCAAAATGATGAAAGCTTGCGAGCCTTTCTACAGACTGCGCCTTATCAGTTAATCGTTATGGTGGATAACGATCAGAGTCTGCGTTCCCAGGTTAAAGTGATGCTGGGTAAGGACTTTAGCCGGGAACTGCCTGGCGCCGAAGAGGTGGCTTTTAAACTTAATATGTCTGTTTCTACTCTGCGCCGGCGTTTGGCGGATGAAAATAGCTCTTATCAGAAGATTAAAGATGATTGTCGTAAGAAGGCGGCAGTTAACTATATGGACTCACCTCAGCTATCGATTAATGACGTGGCTGCCCTGATGGGCTTCGATGAGCCGTCGGCTTTTTTTCGATCGTTTAAAAAGTGGACCGGGATGACCCCAGGGGAGTATCGCAGAAGTGAAACCTATGGTCAGAAGTACAGTTTGGGAATGAACTGACAGCCGGATAGATGGCAGGGTATATACTCAGTGATTACTATCTGAGAAAAAGCGGTAGTTTTTTAAATTTTCCCTTTCTAAGCTATTGACACAAACACGGAATCCTTTAATATACGCCACCTCACTGGAGGGGTGGCTGAGTGGTCGAAAGCACTGGTCTTGAAAACCAGCGAGGGTTAATAGCCCTCCCAGGGTTCGAATCCCTGCCCCTCCGCCATAAGTGAGAATAGTGTTCCTCGATAGCTCAGTTGGTAGAGCAGTAGACTGTTAATCTATTGGTCGCTGGTTCGAGTCCAGCTCGAGGAGCCAGAAGGGCCGTTAGCTCAGTTGGTAGAGCAGTTGGCTTTTAACCAATTGGTCACTGGTTCGAATCCAGTACGGCCCACCACTTCCTTTTAGGAGGTCGTGGACAGGGGAAAAAGAAGTTCGGCGTGGGCCGTTAGCTCAGTTGGTAGAGCAGTTGGCTTTTAACCAATTGGTCACTGGTTCGAATCCAGTACGGCCCACCACTTCTTTGCATAAGCCGCTTTATTGCGGTTTTTTTGTGTCTGAAATTTGTGGCAGAGATAGGATGAGAACCAGCTGGTTTGATTCGAGCCTGTCTTCTGGTGACAAACGTCGGAGTCTGCGACGACGGCCCGAAGGGCAAGCGCGTAGCGCGCAGTAATCCAGTACGGCCCACCACTTCTTTGCATAAGCCGCTACTTTTGATTAGAGATTAGGCGGTTTTTTTGTGCCTGAAATTTGTGGTACGGATAGGATGAGAACCAGCTGGTTTGATTCGAGCCTGTCTTCTGGTGACAAACGTCGGAGTCTGCGACGACGGCCCGA
>JAGPUU010000076.1 GCA_018067325.1 Amphritea sp. | reverse complement strand
AAGAAAATCGTATGCGTTTGTTACGAGAGTTGATTGAAGATACGAAAGATGCCGTCGGAGATACCTGTGCAGTTGCTGTCCGATATAACGTTGATGACGGTGGTGGGCCCGATGGAACGCCTGTGCATGGGGACCGGATGGATATTTTCGAAGCCCTGGCAGAATTGCCAGACCTTTGGGATATTAATATCTGGGATTATTCTCTGGAAATGGGGGTGTCTCGTTTTGTCAAAGAAGGCTCTTTAGAGGCCTATATGGCAAAAGTAAAATCCAAAACGACAAAGCCGGTAGTGACGGTTGGGCGGTTTACTTCGCCTGATACGATGGCCAGTCAGGTGAGGAGGGGTATCGTCGATTTTATCGGTGCAGCCAGGCCTTCAATTGCAGATCCTTTCCTGCCTAAGAAAATAGAAGAGGGCAGACCTGAAGATATTCGAGAATGCATAGGTTGCAATGTTTGTTATACCGGCGATAGTCGACATTATCCAATACGTTGTACTCAAAATCCGGCAATGGGTGAAGAATGGCGCCGGGGTTGGCACCCTGAATATATAAACCCGAAAGGTTCTGACTCCCGTGTTCTGGTGGTGGGTGCTGGCCCTACGGGACTGGAAGCAGCCAGAGCGTTAGGTCAGCGTGGTTATGACGTCATTTTGTCTGAAGCTACACGAGAACTTGGCGGGCGTGTTAACAAAGAAAGTCAGTTACCTGGTTTGTCTGAGTGGGCGCGGGTACGTGATTACAGGGTTACCCAGCTTGAGAGTATGAGGAATGTTGAAATCTACCGTGAAAGTCGGTTGACTCTTGATGATATTCTGGCTGTTGGAATCGACCATGTAGCGATTGCAACCGGTGCTAAATGGCGGGCGGATGGTCTGGGTAATTATTCAGTAACGCCAATAAAAGGCTTGCCATCAGAATCGGTCTATACACCTGATGACATTATGGATGGCCGACTGCCCGAAGGGCCTGTCCTTGTTTATGATGATGATGGTTTTTATATGGGCAGCCTGATGGCGGAAAAGCTAAGACTTGCCGGTATTGATGTTATTTATGCTGCACCTGAAAGTAAGGTCTCTCATTGGAGTAGCCATAATGGGGAACAGTCCCGTGTTCAGGCGCGTTTGATTGAGCAGAATGTAAAACTTATTCTTAATCACGGACTGGATAGTTTTGATGGAAGCATTGCTGCGTTAGGTTGCACCTATACAGGCCGGCAAAAAATGGTTGCAGTGAAAAGTGTAGTGATGGTTACCTGCAGAATTCCTCAGGATAGCCTTTATCATGAGCTTAAAACGGCGATAGAAAATGATGTTAAAGGTGCTCCTAAATCAGTCAAAAGAATGGGGGATGCAGAGGCCCCTGCTATTATCGCGGCAGCAATTTATGCAGGCCATAAATATGCACGGGAATTGGATTGTGAAATTGACCGGGATAATCCCGCGAAATATGATCGGGTGTTTTTCCAAGATAAGGATTCCTGATCCGAGAGTGCCACTTTGTTTTTAACAAACAAGTAGCCTGTTTACCAGGTGCTGAATTATGGTCTAAGCCGTTCAGCACCTGGCTTTACCTGATTACATCGATTAGATGTTCCCGCCGTTTGACTTCTGGTTATTTATTATCCGCTGAAGCGTTTTCTGGCCATGCTTATGTTTTGATATGGCTGTAATTGTTAGATGGGTCTTAGGGGCCTGCGAATAAGTCCAATACTTTCTCACTGGGCAGTAAATTGACTTAATGCAAGAAAGGTAGCGCAGTAGAATGACAAGTCATTTCCAAGTTACCTGGCAAAGCAGAAAGTCGATTAAAGGGCATGATAATGCCCACCTTTGGGGCTTACAGAGTGCCCCAGCTCCTTTGTAGGCAACCAGCATGTCTGCAATCGTTGCCTTGAATCTGAATCGCTCTGTAAGCCTGTACCCAGAGGGCATGCTAAGGCGTTAGGGATTTGTTCGCAGGTTCCCTAATAGCTTACCGAAGTTGGCGGCTAGGATATGTCGTTATTGATTTAAATTTTTAATGTTTAATATACAGCCTGAGTTTAGCAATAAACTGTTGTCCGAATATCACCCCTTGGTGTCCTCATAGAGTCCTTTCTCCGATATATGATCTGCGGAAGAATGATAGCAACGCTAATTCATGCAGTGACAATTTTTTATAAAATTGAAACGTAGTTGGAATAGTAAAAATAACAAAGCGCTTCGCTGAAATGAGAATCTGTATATGTCCTTTGCCAAGCACCATGCTGTTCTATTCGAACCCGTAAAAATTGGCCCTGTCACTGCCCCTAACCGTTTCTATCAAGTTCCACATGCGAGTGGCATGGGTTCAATTTATCCGGAAACCATGGCTGCATTTCGTGGTATGAAGGCAGAAGGTGGCTGGGGAAGTGTTTGTACTGGCGAGTGTGAGATTCACCCCACAACAGATAGATCATCACTTGCGGTATACCGCTTGTGGGATGACAGTGATATTCCTGCCCACGAAAATATGGTCAATAAAGTTCATGAACATGGGGCGCTGGCAGGGATCGAGTTAGCACATAGTGGCTCGGACAGCGGGAACTATTTTAGTCGTGAAGTACCGATGGCGCCAAGCCCTGTACCTGGACTGCTAGATCCCTATCAAGCCCGTGAGATGACTCTGGCGGATATTAAAGCGTTTCGTCGCTGGCACAGGGATGCAGCATTGCGTGCCAAGCGTGCAGGTTATGACATTATTTATAACTATGCGGGTCATGATATGACACTGCTGATGAAGTTTTTATCAGCCCGCTATAATCGGCGTAGCGATCAGTATGGCGGTTGTTTGGAAAACCGTGTGCGGTTGTTAAAAGAGGTGTTGATCGATACCAAAGAAGCTGTTGGCGATAGTTGCGCGGTCGCAATACGTCTGGCAGTTGAGCAACTACAGGGTGTACATGGCCTTCGCTGTGAAGAAGAGGGGCGTGAGATCGTGGCTATGCTAGCGGATATCCCAGATCTGTGGGATGTTAATTTGTCTGATTGGGCCAATGATACTCAGGGCTCGCGCTGGGCAAAAGAGGGGTATCAGGAAGACTATGTCAGCTTTGTAAAAGGTATCACCAATAAGCCGGTGGTTGGTGTGGGGCGTTTCACGTCTCCGGATACAATGGCGTCAATGGTGAAGCGGGGAGTGATTGATCTGGTGGGTGCCGCCCGGCCTTCGATAGCTGATCCGTTTCTGCCTCAGAAAATAAAAGAGGGCCGCACCGACGAAATACGTGAATGTATCGGTTGCAATATCTGTACGGTTTCAGATTTTCAGGCGGTACCGGTGCGTTGTACGCAAAACCCAACGGCCGGAGAAGAGTTTCGGCGAGGCTGGCATCCTGAAAAAATTGCCGCAGCGCAATCGACCGATAAGGTGTTGGTAGTAGGAGCGGGTCCCGCGGGACTGGAGAGCGCATTGGCCCTGGCTAACCGTGGCTATGAGGTTGTCGTCGCAGAAAAAACCACAGACCTGGGTGGTCGGGTCCATCAGGAAGCGACACAGCTACCCGGGCTGCAAGAGTGGATTCGAGTAGCAGATTATCGGACATTGCTGTTGAGTCGCCATCCGAAAGTGAATATCTATCGTGACAGTGATCTGAGCGCGGATGATATTCTGGAGTTTGGTTGTGAAAGGGTGGTGCTGGCAACGGGTTCCCGGTGGCGTAAAGACGGTATAGGTCGTAGCCATTATCTCCCTATTCCGATTGATAGTTCCTGTCAGGTTGTCGGTGTGAATGATTTATTGAAAGGGGAGCTGCCGGAGGCTGACAGAACGGTGCTGGTCTATGACGATGACCACTATTATATGGCGGGTTGTCTGGCTGAAAAATTGCATCATAAGGGCTGCAAAGTGATCTATGTGACAACGGATGATCGTGTTGCTGGCTGGGCAGAGCAGACGTTGGAACAGAGCCGGATTCAATCGCGTCTGATGGCTCTTGGTATAGAACTTGTGTGTAAGCATCAATTAACCGATATAGCACAGGGACAGGCAACGCTTGAGTGTGGTTATACCGGACAGCAGCAATGCTTTGAAATCGATTATCTGGTACCTGTGACGTCTAGGACGCCGAATGATTCGCTGTATCAGGACTATCTGCGCAGGCCTGAGATATACGCT
>JAGPUU010000400.1 GCA_018067325.1 Amphritea sp. | reverse complement strand
GGCATTATTCACGGTCTATATGGCGTCTCTCAAATTTTCTGGCCAGGCATTCTTCCGTTACTCATAACACCTAGCAAAGAGATTCCTTACAGCGTTTTCCAACAGATCAACATACATTCATCTTTCCAGGCGACTATCCTTATCACTGGGCTATACCTACTAAGCCGGCCCGTTACCCTTAAAAGTAGCCCAGTTCTAACACTGATTCTGCTGAGTAGCATTTTCCTCAGTTGTTTTATTGTTGCTTACTCAGGCTCTCGAACCGGGCTTATTGCTGCCGCCTCCGGCGTCATCATACTAACCCTGTGCAACTGGCGCAGCTTCCTTAACCGCAAAACCCTTTCCATTGCAGTATTTATCGCAATAACTGCAGCACTATTATTAGGAAGTGATGGGATACATCGCAGCTCACAAAAACTGGGGGATCTGGCAGACAAAAACGGTCCGGGGGTAGTCGAATCAGGCTCCAATAGCCGCAT
Source organism: Amphritea sp. (assembly GCA_018067325.1). GTDB lineage: Bacteria > Pseudomonadota > Gammaproteobacteria > Pseudomonadales > Balneatricaceae > Amphritea. The sequence goes on along the minus strand of JAGPUU010000400.1, from coordinate 10,966 downwards.
TAATATCTATAAGATATCCTTTGAAGTGTTTAAGCTACAACCAATCAGCGGCCATGGTATCGGGAGCTTCCAGAAAGTCTGGCACGATCAGAAAGTTGACTACCTAAAACGCTTCCCTGAAGCCAACCTACCTCCTAATCGCCTCACTCATCCTCATAATGAACTGATGTTCTGGATTGTTGAAGGAGGCCTAATCGCTATAGGCGGTATTTTTATATCTGTTATTGCCGTTCTCTATGCAGCCTTCAAGTGCGGCTTGCGTCGAGGACTAAGTTATTCCGCCCTGCTAATTCCAATTGGTTTGCATACTCAGGTAGAGTTTCCTTTCTATATTAGTAACGTCCCCTGGTTTCTTCTGTGGCTCCTGGCATACCTAATACTGCGTCATAGCAGAAGAACCAGGAGCTTAGAATTTAGTCGGACTAATGAGATAACAATAGGTCTTTTCTCTGTAACTTTAAGTCTGAGTATTATTTTACTACTGCTTCAAACAATTCAGGCGAACCATAGTATTGTAAAGTCCATTCAAGCTAAGATGACTGAACCCGCCTTACTCAAACCCGCACTAAATAACCCGTTTTTCCAAGACACAGCTGAGTACGCTTTATACCGGACTATGCTGTTACGTCAATTGAATGCACAAATTGGAGAATTTTCACCTCAATTTATTAATTGGGCAGAGCCTTTTATTGAGTACACTCCGATCCCTCAACTTTATATAGACTTGTCACGGGCCTACCTTTCTACAGATCAAGATATAAAAGCAGTAGAAACCATTCAAAAAGGCCTTGCTCGCTACCCAAGGATAGATTCGTTGATACAAAGCGAAATACTAATAAAAGAAATAATTGAAAAAAATCAAAAGACTAAAGCTGAACATAATACGGGAAATGATAGTGGGTATATTACAGACTCTAAAACTAAATCACTTTCTCTCGAAGCTCCCCCAACCCGGCAGCCGGAAACTCCAGTTCGATAATAGCCAGACACCCTGGCATCATCGGCTCTGGACGGGAAAGATCTCCCTCGCATAGTAAAGAGACTAAATTACCGATAAGCGGCTGATGGGTTACCAGCATAAGGTTTTCATCGGCCTGCTCACTCAGCCAGTTAACAACCCTTTGTGGCGATGATTCGGGGGTCAGCAACTTTAAGGGACTGGTGGCAACGGCCTTAGCTTCGCAAACCAATTCAGTGGTTTGGCAAGTTCTTAGGTATGGGCTATGAAAGATACGCTCAATACCTTCCAGCAGCCCTTGATGCTGGAGCAACATCTGCCGCAATCGAAACCTGCCGTTATCTGTCAGGCTTCGCTGTTCATCGGTGACCGCATTAAAACCTGCTTCACCATGACGTAACAAAAGCAGTCGCATTAACCAGCATCTCGAGGCAGGATGAACTCTACATCACTACTCTGCGTATTAAGCATCATCATCTTTGCGACCTGAGACACTGGGGCCCCATTAAACACGACTTCGTAGAGACCGCAGACCAAAGGCATATAGATCTCTAGCTCATCCGCTTTCTCTTTAACATAGCGCAGTGTATTAACACCCTCTGCAACCTCGCCCAGGGAGGTTACTGCCTCGTCAAGGCTCTTACCCTCACCTAGTGCATAGCCAACCCGATAATTGCGACTCAGCGGTGATGAGCAGGTAACAATTAGATCACCTACCCCTGCTAACCCCAAAAAGGTCATTGGATTAGCACCCAACTGAACGGCAAAGCGACTCATCTCTGCCAGGCTACGGGTCATCAGCATGCTTTTGGTGTTCTCTCCCATACCCAATGCCGCACTCAAACCCGATGCAATGGCATAGATATTTTTCAACGTACCGCCCAGCTCAACACCGTACATATCAGTACTGGCATAGATACGGAAATATGCACAATGCAAAATTTCCTGCACTGCCGTACGAACCTGCTCATCTTCACTGGCAATAACCGTTGCAGTGAGCTGCTTCTGCACAAGCTCTTTGGCCAGGTTAGGACCACTGATCACACCGATAGGATTATCTGGTAGTTCATCCGCAAGAATCTGACTCATCAGACTAAAAGTATTTGCCTCGATTCCTTTGGTAGTGCTTACGACAATTTGCTCTGGACGGAGGTAGCGTTTTGCCTGACTAATAACGTCGCGAAAAGACTGACTTGGAATTGAAACAAAGATTATGTCTGCATCAGCTAGGGCCTGTTCCAGATCAGCCGTTGCATAGAGTAAATCAGCCAACTGCTGTCCCGGTAAATAGCGGCTATTTTCCCGGGTGCGGTTTATTTCTTCAGCCCTCTCTGCATTACGCATCCAAAGATTGACCGCTTCCCCTTTACTACCGATCAGGTTTGCAATGACAGTACCGAAACTTCCACCACCCAGTACTGCAACTTTTGCCCCATTTGTCATCGGAGATTCCTTACCTTTTCTGTACGTTTTATTATTTCACGGGTCTGATTCAAACCCTGCTGCACTTTTTAGCAAACTTAACTCTATTAACTTTTATCAGCTTTTCTATCGAGGGAATCAAGCAGCTTGTTTACACCGACAAAAAGTAATTTCACGACAAAATAACCCAGAACCGCCAGCAACCCGAACATAAGCGCCAGAGTAATATCACCGGTTTTTTGATAGCCGCTGAAGGCAATAATAAGAAAAAAAAGTGCTACAACAACAGCCAGAACCTGACTAATACGGCCTGTATTATGTTTATCCATTATACTTTCCACAACATTTACACATATTAATAACAACCAATAAATACTTCAAATTCAAACCTTTAACATGCACTAATAATCTAAATACTATTTTCATTATTTACGATGAACAACTCAGCGATACATTTTTACCCCATTCAGGAGTATCCCGAGAGTATATATCTAAAGCATCACTATAAGGAGCTCTTAGTGCTGCATGCAATTGAGCCAGATCACTGAAATCCCCCTTCTCCGCGCGCTCGATAACTTGCTGAGCAAGATAATTACGCAGAATCACGCGCGGATTATTGCGAGCCATTAAAGTCAACGCATTAGCATCAAGCCGATCAAGATACAGAGACAGCCATTCGGATACTTCGGTAGTACCACCTAACAGCGCAGTAACAGATTCAACATCTCCACTCGCCGCTTTCTCAAGTGCCAAAAAAACAGCATTGTAATCACACTTTGCCAACTCTAATAACCGAAGGAAACTCTCAATGAGTTGCCCATCATTATTGATGTGGCCTGCCATTCCTAAACGCAACTTAAGCTGTTCGGTATAAGCAACCGCATAGGTTGGTTCGAATAGGTTCAGAGCCGCTTCAAGATCGCTCTGCTTCACTAACCCCATCAAGCTTTGTGCCAGACAGACACAGTTCCACATAGCCACAGAGGGTTGCTGCTGGTACGCATATCGACCCTGCTCATCTGTTTGGTTACAGATATAACCAGGCTGGAAGTCATCGAGAAAACCAAAAGGACCGTAATCAAGAGTGAGACCCAAAATCGACATATTATCGGTGTTCATCACGCCATGACAAAAGCCAACAGACTGCCATTTCGCGATCAGTCGCGCAGTCCTTTCTACCACTTCAGAGAACATCGCCAGATAGGGGTTATCCATTTCCACGCAATGCGGGTAATGATGCTGGATAACAAAATCAGCCAGTTGCTTTAGCTGTTCAGGACGGCGGGTGTAATAGAAATATTCAAAATGGCCAAAACGGATATGACTGGGACTCATGCGCACCATATTGGCAGCAAACTCTATCGACTCCCGATAGATCTGAGTTTCACTGCCAATTATGCAGAGGGCGCGAGTTGTAGGGACGCCTAATGCAGCTAAGGCTTCACTACAAAGATACTCACGGATAACCGAACGCAATGCAGCGCGACCATCCCCATGTCTGGAATAAGGGGTTTTACCACTGCCTTTAAGCTGCAGCTCCCACCGCTGCCCATCACTACCAGCAAGGTCACCCAATAAAACAGCCCTGCCATCACCTAGCTGAGGCGTGTAACCGCCAAACTGATGCCCGGAATAGACTGTCGCTACAGGATTACTGCCCTCAAGCGACCTGTGACCGCCGAACAGCTCACTTAGCTGTTCTGGCGTCGCCCGACCAGGGTCAAGCCCTATCAGTTCAGCAGCCTCAGTACTAAAGGCAACCAGGTGCGGTTTCTTTAAGGGCTGGGGTGTTACAGGGCTATAAAATGATTCAGATAACAGACTGAAGCGGTTTTCCAGCTGTAACTGATCCAGACCAATCCCATTCATCATCTGTTACCGAGAAAGTTAAACCGGTTCCAGTAAGTTTGGATCAGGATAAACACATTCCATCTTCACGCCGGCAACTTCCTCAATCTCGGGCAACAGGAAAGAATCATCTTCAGTGGCAAAACTGATCGAAGTACCCTTAGAACCTGCCCGTCCGGTACGACCGATTCGATGTACATAGTCATCTGCATCTTCAGGCAGTGAGTAGTTAATAACGTGACTAACAGCATCGACATGAATACCCCGACCGGCAACATCGGTAGCAACTAGAATATTAATCCGCCCTTCACGGAAGTCTTCCAGTGTTTTCACGCGTTTCTGTTGAGCAATTTCCCCGGACATCAGCGCGGCTTTCAAGCCATCTTTCTGTAGCCGCTCTGCCAGCCTGCGGGTTTCATCCCGGCGATTGCCAAAAACAATAACCCGATGAAGCTGGTTAAGTTGCATAAAGTTACGCAGTAGCTTGTATTTATCTTGTCTTGATACCAGATAAACCAACTGTTTAACCGAGTCCGTACTTTTCTGTTCCGGAGCGATATCAATTACCTTCGCATCAACCGTCCATTGCTGGGCAAGATTCATAACATCGTCAGTAAATGTAGCGCTATACAGAAGAGTCTGACGATCACCTTTTCGCGGCGTATGACGAATAATCGTCCGCACATCCGGAATGAATCCCATACTCAACATACGATCTGCTTCATCCAGGACCAGCACTTCAACATCGCCAAGATCAACAGAAGAGGAACGGATGAAGTCAATCAGACGCCCAGGGGTTGCGACGATAATATCAACAGGGCGGACCGCTAGCTGCTTACGCTGCTTGTCATAATCCATACCACCGACGAGCGCTACAACACTAATGTTTGCATATTTACCCGTCTCTTCAGCGTCAGACGCGATCTGCAGCGCCAACTCTCGAGTAGGTGCAATGATCAAAGCACGAGGCACACCCTTGGCGGCTTTATACTCAAGCGGATAGTCCAGCAAATCAGTGATGATGCTGATCAGAAACGCTGCCGTTTTACCTGTACCCGTCTGCGCTTTACCGATCATATCCCTGCCTTCCAGGGATTCCACAAGCGTAGCTGACTGAATATCAGAGCAATACTGGAAGTTCAGATCAGCAATGGCATGCATTACATCATCGGGAAGATCGAAATCATGAAACCGCTTTTTACCTTCTACAGGCTCTACCGGAAACTCATCACGACTCCAGGGTTTAACAGGTTTCGATTTAGCCTGAGACTTATCAGCAGAGCGACTCTTTGTTGACTGCTCCTTTGAAGCACCGCCCTTATCCGGGTTTTCTTTACCGGCTGTCTCTTTTGCGGTGTTACTCTCAGAGGTCGTGGAAACTGCTTCTGTCTTAGCTGGCTGATTATTAGGAATAGCTTCCGGCTCAGTTACTGCAGAAACATTATCATCTGAACTCTTAAATATTTTTTTTAACAAAGTCATACCTTATTCGCATCCGCGAACGGTTAGCTAATATTTCGTCGGAATGGCGGTAAAGAATCGAGTAATTGTCGACCGTAACGCCGGGTGACAACACGTCGATCTAAAAGTACGATACGCCCCCTATCCTGCTCAGTTCGCAGTAGCCGTCCAGCAGCCTGGGTTAACCGTACCGATGCCATCGGCACCGACCATTCCATAAAAGGGTTGCCCCCACGCTGTTCAATCCACTCAGCCATGGTGGCATCAACCGGGTCATCCGGCACACTAAAGGGTATCTTGGTGATAATCACTTCTGTGAGATAGTCACCGGGAAGATCAACCCCTTCAGTAAAAGAAGCAAGGCCAAAAATAACACTTCCTCGCCCCTCATCAATCTCAGTTTTATGGCGCTTCAGAATTTCATTCTTACTGAAATCCCCCTGCGACAGAACTCTATTGTTTAGCTTTTCGTCCAGACTGGCAAGCACTGATCGCATCTGTCGCCATGAACTGAACAGTACCAGCGTTCCTGTATCCGTTTTGAGCTCTGCATTTAGATAATCAGTTACCGCCTGCGTATGCAATTCAGGGTCATTCGCCTCAACTTTCATGGGCGGTACATAGAGCTCTGCGGCATTATAATGATCGAATGGGCTAGACAGACTAAAGCAGGGCGTTTCCTGCGGTAGCCCAAGATCACCTAGCAGCCGATCGAAAGTTCCCAGCGCTGTTAACGTGGCCGAGGTAACAACTGCAGCATAGCAGTGTTGCCAAAGGTTCATTCTTAACATTTCAGCCGCGGAAACCGGCGCGGTACTGCATTCAAAGTCATAACCCTGAGCAGTCTCTGCCAAGCTAATCCAACGGGCCGTGGGCGTGCTATTTTCTGCATCAGCATGGCCCATTGATCGACCAAGACCCGTAATGCTTTGCATCCTGGCTACCATCATACCCACTCGCGGATACCAGCTCTCAGCCGGCTGACGATCAATTCCACCTTCTCCATCAAGAGACTCTTTTAGTAGATCAAGAATCATCTCTAATCGGGATGCCATTCTGGCTGCAAGATTTTCAACCTGCAGGCCGAACTGCTTCACCTCATCAGGAACGACACCCCCAGTGTAACGAAAACGCTCTTTAGGCCTTTTAAACGAGTCATCGAGTAATACCGGCCTAACCAATTCAGCCCAGTTATTTAAGACAACTTGCAAATCTTCCGCTGGCTTTTGCAGCTGTTTGACATAATCACCTAGCAATTGTGGATTACCCGTCTGATCAAGCATTTTACTTAATTGCTTGATGTTACCGGCGAGCCAACGTTCTGTAGATTTAAGCCTTATATTGAAAGAGAAATGACCACTGGCCTTGTCAGACAAGTGATGACCTTCATCAAATATGTAGATTGTGTCGGCTGGGTCGGGAAGGATAGCACCACCACCTAACGCCAGATCAGCCAACACAATATCGTGATTAGCGATAACACATTCAACTTGATCAAGGTCTTTTCGCGCTTTAAAAAAACTACAGGCCGAGAAGTTACTGCAGCGTCGATTAGTACATTGAAGATGATCACTGGTTAAGGGGCGCCAGTCCTCATCGCTGATATCCTGAGTCAGGTTATCCCGATCGCCATCCCAGCGACCCGATGCGAACTCATTAAGTAAGCTTTTGTAGAATTCGACAGTTTGAGTGTCCAATCGCAGCGCTAATTCATCTTCGTATAGAGCTTGCTGTCCGGTGGTAGCGTTAGCATCAAGATGCTGTTCCGCCTTACTAATACAGAAATAACGACCCCGTCCCTTAGCCAAACCAAAACTAACAGACAAACCAGCATGTTCCGCAACTTCAGGCAGGTCCTTATTTAGCAGCTGTTCTTGCAAGGCAACGGTTGCAGTTGATAGGACGACTTTCTTACCTTTTGCTTTCGCAATGGGTAATACCGCCAAAAGATAACCGATCGTTTTCCCCGTTCCCGTACCCGCTTCAATAACGCTGACATGCTTTTCACCGAGACGATGGGATTTCTCATCTTCAAGAATAGCACCAAGCACCTTAGCAACTTCGGCAATCATCTGCTTCTGACCCACGCGAGGCTTAAGCTGACGACTTTCCAAAAAACGCCTATAGGCGCCCTGTATCTCTTTTTTTATCTCTTCTGAAAGCACCTAACCGCCCTAATAGTCTTTAACCACGTGCATTCTAGCAATAATACTGGATAAATAGACAGAAAAAAGTTTACAAAGCCAAAATACTGTATATAGTTACAGCTACTGGATAAAAAAACAGAGTTAATCATGAAACTGACACAACGCCAAACAGATGTCCTTGAATGCATTAAACACTGCATCAGCACCACCGGCTATCCTCCGACCCGTGCGGATATAGCCAGAGAGCTGGGATTTAAATCGGCTAACGCTGCAGAAGAACACCTCAAAGCCCTTGCCCGTAAAGGTGCCATTGAGATGATTCCAGGTACTTCACGCGGAATCCGTATTCCCGGATTTGATGACGAAGCGCCTAGTCTTCCCGTCGTTGGGCAGGTCGCTGCAGGCGAACCCATACTGGCACAGGAGAATGTAGAAGATAGAATCACTATCGCTTCAGACTTCTTCCATCCCCCTGCAGATTATCTGCTGCGAGTTCGAGGAACCAGTATGAAGGATGTCGGTATCATGGATGGCGATCTGTTAGCTGTGCATCAGTGCCAGAGTGCTAAAGATGGTGAAATTGTTGTTGCCCGAATTGAAAACGACGTCACCGTAAAACGCTTTAAACGCGAGGGTAACATCGTATACCTAATCGCAGAAAACGAAGAGTTCGAGCCCATTGTAGTAAACCTGGAAGAACAGGAACTATCAATCGAAGGCCTTGGGGTCGGAGTTATCAGAAGAGGACAGTAATCATGTTGCAAGCAGTTAGCAGATTCAACCGTTCGGAACCCGTTCTACCCGGTTTAATTCGTCCGGTTGCACCACAGTCCGATCATTCAGGGCTGGCCGGAAATGTTACCGAGATCGTCCTGCAAAGCAGTGATTTTGAGCAAATGACTATGCTACTGCCTCTGCTTGCGCAATTGAGTAACGATGATCGTTGGTTTGCCTGGATAGCACCACCGGCAACGCTGCCAAAAGCCTTGCTTGAAGCAGCAGGCATCGACCTCAACAAAGTGATGGTTCTCCAACCAGATCAAGGTCATTCCACCTATCAACTCGCGTGTCAGGCTCTTAAAGCAGGAACTTGTCATGCGGTGATTAGCTGGCCTGGATCTCTCAGCGATGCTGAGCTCAGCGGGCTAGAAGATGCAGCCCAAAATGGCCAGAGTCACGGAATAGTTATCCGCGACCGCCGCCCCGCTTAAAAAGCAGTTCTTATAAAAAAAACAGCGCATCAGCGCTGTTTTTTTTATGCTTCTTGTAAAAACTCTCTAATGAATAATTTGCGGCTGCGATTCAGCCTCATCCTCAGAATCATTTTCCAATGCGCTAACTGAAGCTGCCTGTACATTCAAATCAGAGATCATATGAATCCCTGCGGTCAGCATCACTTTAGCAACATCGATGCATTCATCTTCCAGCTGGGCTCTAACATCATCGGAAAAACTGATCTTCATGATAGGCGCATCATCTGAATCAGCTCTGCGTAATGCAATCTGACCATCTTCCAGCTCTATTATTTCCAGAAACATATCTGACATAACTATCTCAACAAAAGATAAGTGTAAGTACTAGTTAGCGTACTTTTACCACTCCTGCATACCTACACGCAGGCGCTCGATCAAAGACTTAAATTGCCCAAACCATTCCTGATACTCACGAATAATGTCACCATCTTCAGCATGATCAGGATTAATCTGCATCACATGTATCTCCGACACACTTTCAGCCTGCCCTGCAGATTCTTGATGATCCTCTGCTCGCCAGCAACCTTTGTAAGCGGCCAGTAAGTGATGCAACCAACTCTCAGAATCGCCATGAAGCTGTTGCAGCTCAGTTACTTCTGGGGCCTCAAGCCCCTGAAGCTCCATCTGCTCAACCAACTGACTCAGCTTAGTAATCCGATTAGCATCAAAACTGTATTGCTCTGCAATCTCACGCAGCAATGAGCTATAGGCCGATACCATATGAAACAACACAGATTCATTATAGGATTCAATCAGAGCATGTTTACTCCATCCGGTTGATTCCTGAGCTGCTTTAAGCGCATCCAGATGGATGCGGGTAAAGTTTAACTTCTGATTTGTACGGGTAAGATAAACGCCGCTCATTTGAGTCTCCGATTACTTCTTCTTGGTCGCTGTTTTCTTAGCTTTAGCTGCTTCTACAACCCAGCTGCCACCAGTGTAAAATGCACGCCAGCCAGTCGCCTTGCCATCGACTTCAGTCATAACATACTGTTCTTTGGTTTTACGACTATAGCGAATAATTGTTGGAAGCCCCTCATCATCGGCTATCGGCGCACTAAAGAGGAATTTATACTTTGGATCGATCTCACTCTTGTGCGGTAACAACTCTGCCACTTTTGGTGCTCGGGTTTCCCGCTTACGGGGGAATTGACTAGCCGCAAGAAACAGGCCTGAAGCACCATCCCGTAGAATATAGGTATCCTCAACCTTCTCACACTCTAGTTCCGGCATCGGTACAGGATCCATCTTCGGTGGCGCAGCCTCTCCACTTCTCAACAGCTTACGTGTATTTTTACAGCTCTCGCTTGTACAACCAAAGAACTTACCAAACCGGCCCGTTTTCAGCTGCATCTCGGCGCCACACTTATCACAGTCCAGTACCGGACCATCATAGCCCTTGATCTTAAAGCTGCCCTGCTCAACTTCAAACCCGGCACAGTCAGGATTATTACCGCAGATATGTAATTTACGCTGCTCATCAATCAGATAACTATCCATCGCAGTATCACAGATCGTACAGCGATGCTTATTTCGCAAGATGCGTGACTCTTCCTCATCATCTCCATCAACGCTCACCACTTCATCACCATGGACCAGGTTCATAGTGGTTTTACAGCGTTCTTTTGGCGGTAGCGCATAGCCAGAACACCCGAGGAATACCCCCGTGGTACCGGTACGAACCATCATCTTTCGATTACAGCTTGGGCAAGGAATATCTGTCTCTGTAGGCTCATTAAGACGCATACCGGATTCCGGATGTTGGGCTTGCTCCAAACGATTACTGAAGCCCTGATAGAACTGATTCAGCAACTCTTTCCAGTCAGCACTACCGGTCGCTATATCATCCAGCGACTCTTCCATTCTCGCGGTAAAGC
>JAGPUU010000006.1 GCA_018067325.1 Amphritea sp. | reverse complement strand
ATTTAACTGTAACAGCCATGGTGGCCAGACGGTTTATCATATCCACCTACACCTTCTGGGTGGTCAGCCTATGGGCTGGCCTCCTTATCAGGATAAATTAAAAACTCCAGTTTAAAAAAAACCGCCATACGGCGGTTTTTTTATAGGTCAGGCCACCTCTTCTACAGCCGGTTTGGGGGGACAGTGGAGATCATCAATGACCTCTCCTTTCGGCGATACTGACTCCAGATGTACTTCAAAGCCCCATAGACGGTGGACATGTTTAAGCACCTCATCGGTATCTTCACCCAGGGGCTGAAGGTTGTGCATGTAATGCCTAAGTGTTAGTGAACGATCTCCCCGAACATTGACGTTATAAACCTGGATATTGGGTTCCCGATTCCCGATGTTATAACTGGCGGCAAGGTCTTCCCGGACTTTTTGATAGCCCTCGTCATTGTGTATAGCGCTTATCTGCATCGTACTGAGGGTAGAGTTATCGGTAATAGTAAAAAGCTTCAGCTCGCGGATCATGCGGGGTGACAAGTATTGTAGGATAAAGCTTTCATCTTTGTAGTTGCGCATCGCATGTTGCAACGTCTCATTCCAGTCGCTGCCCGCGATATCGGGGAACCACTTGTGATCTTCTTCGGTGGGGTGCTCACAGATACGTCGAATGTCTTGCATCATGCCGTAACCCAGTGCGTAGGGATTGATGCCGTTGAAGTAGGGCACGTCGAAAGGGGGTTGAAAGATAACACTGGTGTGAGAGTGAAGAAACTCCATGATGAAACCATCAGTCACCAGGCCTTCATCATGAAGGTGGTTTAGCAGGGTGTAGTGCCAGAAACAGGCCCAGCCCTCATTCATTACCTGAGTCTGGCGTTGCGGATAGTAGTATTGAGCGATTTTTCGCACTATCCGTACCAGTTCTCTTTGCCAGGATTCCAGTAAGGGTGCATTTTTCTCAATAAAATAGAGTAGATTTTCTTCCGGATCCTTTGGGAAACGGAGAGTGTCCGATTCTTTTTTTTCCTCTTTTTTGGGGATGGTATTCCACAGCTGATTGAGGTGCCGTTGAATATATTCTTCCCGTTCTTCCAAGCGATTTTTCTCTTCTTCAGGGGTTATAGGTTGAGGGCGCAGGTAGCGGTTCACGCCATAATTCATCAGCGCATGGCAGGAATCCAGAACCTGCTCGACAGCATCAACGCCGTGGCGCTCTTCACATTTAGCGATATAGTTCTTGGCAAATAGGAGGTAATCGATAATGGCCGAGGCATCGGTCCAGGTGCGAAACAGGTAGTTGCCCTTGAAAAATGAGTTGTGACCATAGCAGGCGTGGGCGATAACCAATGCTTGCATGGTCATGGTGTTCTCTTCCATCAGGTAAGAGATGCAAGGGTCTGAGTTGATGACGATTTCATAAGCCAGCCCCATCTGTCCGCGCTTGTATTGCTGCTCGGTGGAAACAAACTGTTTGCCGAAAGACCAATGGTTGTAATTCAGCGGCATGCCTACGGAGGAATAGGCATCCATCATCTGCTCGGAGGTGATGACTTCGATCTGATTGGGGTAGGTGTCCAGTCCATAATGTTCAGCTACACGGGCGATCTCTTCATCGTATTTCTGGATGAGTTCGAAGGTCCATTCTGACCCGGTGGAAATCGGCTCTCGCTTCTTCATAGAGTCACTCCTTTTTCTCGAACAGCTTTCTGAATACCGGATAAATATCGGATGCCTCAATGATTGTTTGCATCGCAAAAGTGTCGCCGAACTTTTCCCGGATCTGCTCATACTCCAGCCACAGATTTTGATGCGGTCCGGTGGTTATCTCTACATAGGCGAAGTATTGCACCAGCGGCAGTATTCGTTGCTCAAGCATTTCGCGGCAATGGTGGGAATCTCCATCCCAGTTATCCCCGTCTGAGGCCTGAGCGACATAGACGTTCCAGTCTCCTGGGGGATAGCGGTCGCGGATAATATCAGCACTAAGGTTTAGCGCACTGGATACAATGGTACCGCCGGTTTCCCGGGAGTAGAAAAATTCCTCTTCATCGACCTCTTTGGCATGGGTGTGATGGCGAACAAAGACCACTTCAATTTTTTTATAGCTACGGGTGAGAAACAGATAGAGCAGGATAAAGAAACGTTTGGCTATATCTTTGATCGATTGGGTCATAGAGCCGGAAACATCCATGACACAGAACATTACCGCTTTAGAACTGGGGACCGGAGTACGCACCAGATTGTTATATTTAAGATCAAACTCATCAATAAACGGCATTCGTTTGATCCGTTTATTAAGTTCTTTTATCTCCTCGTTGAGTGCTGCGATCTGTATTACTGCGTCATGATTGGGCAGCAGGCCTTCCAGCGTCTTGATCTCTTTCTTTAGTTCACGAATCTTGCGTCGCTCTTTGCCAGACAGAGCGATACGACGAGCGTTGGCCGCTCTAAGAGACCTGACAACATTAAGTTTGTCCGGTGAACCTACACTGGTAAAACCGGCTCGGCGAACTTCAAAACTGGTGGCATCCTTTAGCTGCTTTTTGATCATGTTTGGCAGCTCAAGATTCTCGAACATAAAGTCGAGAAACTCTTCCTGATTAATCTGGAAAGTAAATTCGTCTTCACCTTCGCCCTGGTTACTGGCCTGTCCTTGGCCCGAACCACCTCCGCCGCCTCCTTCGGGGCGTTTTATCTCATCGCCGACGACGAAGTCTTTGTTACCGGGGAAGACCCGTTCGCGAATACCGCCGTTACCGTGGTGAAAGACCGGTTCAGAGATATCCTTATTGGGGATGCTGACTTCTCCACCCTTATCAATATCACGGATGCTTCGGGTGTTTACCGCCTCTTCAACAGCACGTTTGATATGTTTCTTATAACGTCTCAGAAAACGCTGCCGATTAACGGTGCTTTTTTTCTTTGCGTTGAGGCGGCGGTCGATGATGTAGCTCATACAGCGCTCTCCTGCTCCGGCCCGACATTGGCAAACCCCTTACTGGGATTTGCGCACTCTGATGTACC
>JAGPUU010000071.1 GCA_018067325.1 Amphritea sp. | reverse complement strand
GGCTCAGGTAGCGCGATCGGGCCTATATAAAAGCGACTGGACTCTGCAAGCACCTCTTCACGCAGATCAATGGCCCCCTCTTCAAGTATCAGGTCACTGATCAGAATGCGTTGTTCCAGCAATGATGAATAATCCAAATCCACTATCAACCGGCCCAGCTTTAGCTCTGGTTGATCTGGAGTGATGACCGATACACCCAATAGGGTTATCCGGCCGGTAAACCAATTTATTGATAATGAGTGAATTTGGGCGTTACTCGCACCCTGATCGAGCAACCATTGAACCGTAAAGTCTCTGCCCAGTTGAATTGCCGTATGCAGTAACAAAAAAACAGTCAGTATGGCGATGATACTGCCACGTAAAAAACCTTTTACACTCATAATCAGTCCATCTACTTATCTATCATCGTCTTATGATATTAGCAGCTTGTTTATGGAGAGAGGAAATCTGTCATTACAGCGTCTGGCTTTGGGACCACAACTTACCGGTACCGGCATTCACTAAGTCAAACAAACTAAGACCAAGTAATAGCTACCCAGCAACCTCGCATACTGTTAAAATCGCCGCCGAATCGCTTATAAAAGATACCTTAAGGTACATAGTAGTTCGATTCAAAACAGTTCTATCAACGACTTACGGGTGACACATCATGGCAAACCATGACGAAAGTTTCCGTGACAGCTCAGGTCCAATCTGGTTCCTGATCAACACCGGTGCACTGGCATGGATTTGCATGCCAGCAATCATCGGTTGGACTTACATTGTCCAGTGGTAAGCTGCTACGGTTAAACATAAAAAAGGCCTTCATCTGAAGGCCTTTTTTATTATCTGAACACTGCCCCGGGTTAGCGGGTTAGTGTCACGACCCCCTGGGGCGTACCCATCAGAACAACATTGGCACCTCGCCGGGCAAACAATCCATTAGTCACGACACCAACGATGTTATTAATCTGAGTTTCCAACACTTCTGGTTGTTCAATCTCAAGCCCATGCAGATCTAGAATAACGTTACCGTTATCGGTTACAACACCGTCCCGATATACCGGTATGCAATCCAGTTTAACCAGTTCCCGCGCGACCTGAGAACGCGCCATTGGAATCACTTCAACCGGCAGTGGGAAAACGCCTAGCAGATCAACTTTTTTCGTTTCATCAACAATGCAAACAAACTCTTTAGCGACATCGGCCACGATCTTCTCACGGGTCAATGCAGCACCGCCGCCTTTAATCAGGTTCAGTCGGCCATCGAATTCATCAGCGCCATCAACATAGACCTCCATCTGGTCAACGGAGTTCATATCATAAACTTCGATACCGTGACTCCGAAGGCGTTCAGCCGTTGCCTCTGAACTAGCCACAGCCGCTTCAAAAAGTTGTTTGATCTTCGCCAGCTCATCAATAAATAAGTTCGCTGTGGAACCAGTACCAACGCCAACGATCGAGTCGCGGCTTAGCTTTGGCTGGATATAGGCAACTGCAGCCTGAGCGACTGCCAGTTTCATCTCATCCTGTGTCATATCGTGGGAAACCCCGTATAAATGTCGGTAACTGGCCGAGATTATACGCGGATTGAACGATATCTTATAGACGAAAACCGCCCCAGAGATTACCATTTAGTACATTATTCATACTGCGTTCTATTTCGGACCGCGACAACCAACTGAAAGCACCTGATGGCTCACCGATATATAAAGAAAATTCTTGATGCCCGCGTCTATGATGCCGCAATCGAAACCCCACTGGACGAGGCGATGAACCTCAGTAACCGGCTGGGCAACCGAGTGCTGCTGAAACGGGAAGATCTGCAACCGGTGTTCTCCTTCAAGCTCCGTGGCGCCTATAACAAAATGGCCCAGTTGTCTGAAGAGGAACGCCAGCGTGGTGTGATTGCAGCATCCGCAGGCAACCACGCTCAGGGACTGGCAATGTCAGCCAAAATTCTAGGCGTCGACGCGACTATCGTGATGCCAAAAACCACTCCTGACATTAAGATTAATAATGTTCTGGCGCTGGGAGCCAAAGTGATACTGCACGGCGCTGCCTTTGACGAAGCGGCCGCCCACTCCAGGAAGTTGGTTGAAGAACAAGGTCTAACCTACGTTCACCCCTACGATGACGTCGATGTTATTGCCGGCCAGGGCACCATCGCGATGGAACTTCTGCGTCAGGAAAGTGGACATATCGATGCGGTCTTTGTACCGGTCGGTGGCGGAGGTCTGATCGCTGGAATCTCTGTTTATATTAAATACCTGCGTCCAGAAACCAAGGTCATCGGGGTTGAGTCCGAAGATTCTGCTTGCCTTAAAGCAGCCCTTGAAGCCGGCGAGCGGGTCATTCTGCCACAAGTCGGTATCTTTGCTGACGGTGTCGCAGTAGCTCAGATCGGAGAGCATACTTTCGATCTTTGTCGCCAATATGTTGATGAAGTGATCACGGTAAATACCGATGAGATCTGCGCAGCAATCAAAGATATTTTTGAAGATACCCGATCAATCACTGAACCGGCTGGAGCGTTAGCCGTTGCCGGCATGAAAAAGTATGTCGCTCGGGATCAGGTTAAAGACACGACTCTGATCGCGATCGATAGCGGAGCAAACGTTAACTTTGATCGCTTGCGGCATATTGCAGAACGCGCTGACTTAGGTGAAAACCGCGAAGCAATTATTGCCGTTAAGATTCCGGAAAAGCCCGGTAGCTTTAAGCAATTCTGCAACGACCTGGGCAACCGCAACATCACCGAATTTAATTACCGGTATGCCGATGATACTGATGCCCAGATCTTTGTCGGTGTTCAGCTGCGCAAAGGCGGAGACGGCCGTAAAGAGCTAATCGAAGACCTGAAACATGAGTCCTATAAGGTTATCGATCTGTCCGATAACGAGATGGCTAAACTCCATGTTCGCTACATGGTGGGAGGCCGGGCACCAGAATCGGTGACCAACGAGATACTCTACCGCTTTGAGTTTCCGGAACGCCCTGGCGCGCTGATGAACTTCCTCAAGAAGCTCGGAGGACGCTGGAACATCTCGATGTTCCATTACCGTAACCATGGTGCCGCCTACGGCCGGGTTCTGGTCGGTCTGCAAGTACCTGATGATGAACGACCTCAGGTAACTGAGTTCCTCGATGATATCGGTTACAACTATTGGGAAGAGACGGAGAACCCGGCTTATAAGCTGTTTCTCGGGTCATAATAACGACTATCAAAATCAAAAAACCGCCTGTTGGCGGTTTTTTCACATGGGCTTGAGTCTTTTTCAGTCG
>JAGPUU010000051.1 GCA_018067325.1 Amphritea sp. | reverse complement strand
CGCGCCTCCTGGAGGCATAACCGCCTGGTACACGATGTTTATAACGGCACTAGGTAATGACGATGAGAGCAACTTCGCACTAGACTTACCCTCCGCTGTTGGCCTTTACGAAGAGCGTGATGCACTTCGTTGTATCAAGTGGAGAAAAAAGTTTTCTCATGATCTTCCTTGAACGGGGTGTGATGTTATTAATGGAGAAATTAAACACGGAAGCAATACCCAAAAACAGTTATAGCTGCGTATTTCATCCTTAAATCAGTGGTTCACTGAAATCATTATCGTATTTTTTTGAGACCGCCACAGTGTCGCTTCTCTTAGTAACGCCTCGGTATGATCCAAAATATAGTTCTATTAGCGTTAAAACTGTTTCAAATCACTTATATCTCTGTTTAAAATGGCGCTCTCAAAAGCTTCAGTCACTACTCTTTCTTCAATTCTTAGCAATCAGCTTATTAGTTGCCGCTTATCCTGATGAAAGAGCGGCTATGGAATCGCGTCACCATGATAAATTTTGCCAAGTTACAGTCTAAACTCACAATCCTGCGCAGTAATAAAGCGTTCGAGCTATTTGTGGTGTTTGTCATTATCAGTTCGGCGCTTCTTGTTGGTGCGAAGACCTACGAGCTTTCCCCCCTTTCTCTCGCGCTTGTATCCTGGATGGATCGCTTCATTACGGCGTTCTTTCTAATTGAGATCAGCATCCGTTTTCTGGGTGAGGAGAATAAGAAAGACTTCTTCAAAAACCCCTGGAACCTTTTTGACACACTGATCGTGACTATCAGTCTGATTCCTATTGATAACACTGACATGGCGCTAGTCGCCCGATTAGTACGTGTGTTCCGGGTGTTACGGATGATATCGGTGATACCTGAACTGCGACTATTGCTTAACTCACTGGTTAAAGCGATGCCTCAGCTAGGCTACGTTATCCTATTGATGTTTATAATATTTTATATCTATGCGGCTATCGGAAGCACCTTGTTTGAAGACATCAATCCAGTGCTTTGGGGCGATATCACTATCTCACTACTGACGCTGTTTCGGGTGATGACTTTCGAGGACTGGACCGATGTAATGTATGAAACGATGAAGGTATATCCCCTCAGTTGGATCTACTATCTGACTTTCATTTTCTTCACTGCGTTTGCGTTTTTGAATATGGTGATCGGTATAGTGGTTAACGTCTTAGATGAAGAACACGAGAAGATCAGAAAGCAGGAAGCGATAGATGCACACGAGCCTACAATTGCCGATCTTCAATTGCAGCTAGAGCAGATTAAGACGATGTTACAGCAGCAGACAAAGTAGCAGGCTCTTTCGCCAAATGCTCGAGCTGCGTTTTTAAACGCAGCTCGAGCATGTTCTTCTACCATGACGCTTTTCTTTCAGATAGTTACGTTGGTAATAATCGCTACAACCTTACTAAAGCAGCTCAATTTCACTCAAATCAACGTCAACTGAAAGATTCAATTTTGCGCACTGTACTGTAGGCGTATCTCTTTCTTATTCAGCTTCCCGACACTGGTTTTAGGTATCTCTGTGACAAAGCTGATCTCTGAGGGTACCGCCCATTTGTTAATCCGGCCACTCTCAACAAATTGCATCAGATGCGTCTGAATTGCTCCGGTATCGACCTTTTCGCCGGGTACTGGCACAACCAAGGCAAATGCACGCTCGTCCCATTTCTCATCGGGAACCCCTATAACCGCAACTTCTGCGACCTGAGGGTGCTGGCTGATCAGGCTTTCCAATTCAATAGAGGATATCCACTCGCCTCCGGTTTTAATCACATCCTTTATCCGGTCTTTAATCTGCAACACACCGTTTTCGTCAATGGAGGCAACATCACCGGTATGCAGCCAGCCGTTCTGCCAAAGCTCTTCGCTTTTTTCTGGCTCTTTGTAATAGCCCTGAGTCAGCCAGGGGCAGCGAACAACAACTTCACCGACGGTTTCACCATCATGGGGGAGATCATTGCCTGCCGGGTCTGCAATTCTTAGTTCTACCAGAGCGGTGGGTACGCCTGTTTTTATCCGCGCAGGTAGCTGTTCAGTTAGATCAAGCTCACGTTCTGAGAGGCTTAAGCTGGTCATTGTCAGTATCGGGCAGGTTTCTGACATTCCATAGGCGGTATAAAGCAGTATCCCCTTGTCGGCCATCTGCTGTGCCAGTGCCATTGTCGGTGCGCTGCCGCCGGTGAGCATCTTCCACCCGCTCATGTCGGTTTGCTCCGCTTCTTCACAGTTAAGAATCATCTGTAGCACAGTCGGTACGCCGTGGGAGAAGGTCACCTTCTCTTCCCGGTAAAGTTTAACTAATTTATTCGGCTCGTAGCGCCCCGGATAAACCTGTTTTACACCGAGCATGGTCGCCAAATAAGGAACCCCCCATGCATGCACATGGAACATAGGCGTCATCGGCATATAGACATCATCAGAGCGCATTAGCGGCTGACCATTATAGGCACCCATCGACACCGCCTCGGCTAGTGTATGCAGTACTAATTGACGGTGAGTAAAGTACACCCCTTTCGGATTACCAGTTGTGCCGGTGGTATAAAACATCGTTGCGACTGAGTTTTCATCGAAGTCGGGAAAGTCATATGCCTCACTGGCGTCCTGCAGCAATGCTTCATACTCGCCCAGAGTATTCAGTGATGTTGTTACCGGTTGTTTTTCATCGCTCAGCTGAATATAACCACGCACGCTGGGTAGCTGGTCGGCTAATTGTTCAGCGATGACCACAAAATCATCATGAACCAACACTAAATTGTCTTCTGCATGATCCATGGTATAACGAATTTGATCAGGACTAAGGCGGACATTTACGTGGTGCAAAACCGCACCGATCATCGGCACTGCAAAATAGGCTTCCAGATAACGGTGACTGTCCCAATCCATAACTGCCACGGTATCACCCGCCTGCACGCCTGCATCACTTAAAGCGTTCGCCAGTTTGCAGATACGTTTATACAGGGTTTGATAATCGTATCGAAACAGATCGCTATAGACTATCTCCTGGGTGGGGTTATATCGCTTCCCTGACAGTAATAAGCTTTTGATTAACAGCTGAGACGGATGGGCATTAGCTGCAGGTTCTATTATTTTTGTTTTCATTGTTGTTCCCTTAATTAAATCATCGCGTCCTTCATGACAGATTGCGTCATATTGGGCTCCGGTTCTTACAATTAGTCAGGGCTGGTGTTGGTCAGACCTTAAGTCTCTGGCTCTATGCTATTCAGGTACTTTATTGAGATAGAGTATAGGCATAAATGGGGGGGGATCTGCAAATCATTATGTAGCGGGGGAAACAGATTACGGGGTTCGTTTGCTGTGAGCCTAATTACGATGTTGCGTACTTATTGTCCTAGATCAAATAATTTAAGTTATTAATTAATATGGATCAAAAAATAGGAAAAACTCTTAGATACATTCTCCTGAGCGACCCTTACTATGCCGCACAAGTTCAGGACAACCAAGGATTAGGTTGTGGAACTCAGCAAAGTAGCTAGAAGGATTGCAGGAAGCATAGGCTACATGGAAATGGATCGCTGATCGGGGGAGGGTTTTATGGATTTAACGCTCCTTCACCCCCTTTTTTAACTCGTTAACACCTCTCTTTTTACCCACATCTTTAACTTAATGCTATTGATACGTCTGTCCTTTGTGCATTAACCAGCCGTCGGTATGGCGACCTCTGGG
>JAGPUU010000050.1 GCA_018067325.1 Amphritea sp. | reverse complement strand
GTCACGCCAGCGAATCAAAGGCGTACCAAAACCAACCGAAAAGCGCAGCACTTTGACACCACAGCGCCGAGCTACCCAGAAGTGCCCGTATTCATGAATCGTTACCAGAATTCCCAAAGTAACAATTAATGCGAATACAGTATTAAGAATATCCATCAAACCTCAAATTCAGGAGATTGCCAACAACTGCACACCCAATACAAAAACGGGGGCAGCTGAGGTAATACTATCAATTCGGTCAAGTATGCCACCGTGACCCGGCAGTAACTGACTACTATCTTTAATGCCGCGATGGCGCTTTAACATACTTTCAAACAGATCACCCAATACAGAAGCAACCCCGGCAATCATCGCCAACAGCAACAGATAGACTCCATCCAGCAGCCCAAGTTCCAGATAGATAACAAAACCGAGAGCGATCACTGCACAGGATGTCAGACCGCCCCATAAACCAGCCCGTGTTTTGCCGGGACTAACATTAGGCGCAAGCTTAGCTCGCCCCCAGGTTTTACCTGCAAAATAAGCACCTATATCAGCACCCCAGACCAGTAACAACAGCATCAACATCAGAGCTCCGCCGGACGGAAGGTTTTGCAGACTTACCAAACCCATCCAACAAGGCAAAAGAACAACAACACCGATAAGAGCGCGTTGCCATACTGAGTGCCAGGCGCCTGCTACGGGGTAACGAATCACCCAGAACAGAGCAACCAGCCAAAAAACCACCGCAACTGAGAGATACCCAACAAAGTTGGCCTGAGGGGAAACATAGTTTAAAACGGCCATTAAAGCAGCGATCAGAGAAGTATATCCAAAACGAGAGGACAATGAAGACAGACCTGCTAGATTTGCCCATTCCCAGGCACCTAGTAACACGACACCTGCGACAAACACCTTAAAGACGTCAAAACTGGTGAGGAAAAGCCCCGCCAAAACCAGTGGAGCCAACAGGACCGCAGTCCAAACCCTCTCTTTAAGCATCATCTGCCTCTAATTGTTCGCTAGTCTTACCAAAACGACGTTCACGAGTTGCATAACTCTGAATAGCAGCGCCCAACGCATATTTATCAAAGTCAGGCCATAGCAGATCACTAAAGAAGTACTCACTGTAGGCCATCTGCCAAATCAGAAAGTTACTTATTCTCTGCTCACCTGCAGTACGGATACAGAGATCCGGCGCAGGTTGATCACTTAAAGAGATCATTGAACCCAGCAGGTCTGCATCTAGTTGATCGGGCGTATACTGACCGTCTAAACAGCCCTGAGCAAAGCACTTGGCCGCCTCAACAATATCCCATCTACCACCATAATTAGCCGCCACATTGACGATCAAACCGGTATTTTCAGCTGTCATCTGCTCAGCTTTGCTGATCTTCTTTTGCAGTGTTTGACTGAAACGACTTCTATCACCAATCACATGCAGCCGGATATTATGCTTATGAAGTTTTTTTACCTCACGATCAAGCGCAAACGCAAACAACTCCATCAACCCTTTGACCTCAAGGGGAGGCCGTTGCCAGTTTTCACTACTGAAGGCAAACAGCGTCAGCACTTCCACACCCAACTCAGCACAGCCTTGCACTACGCTTCGAACACTATCAACGCCAGCCCGATGACCCGCAAGGCTTCCTTTTCCGTGCTTTTTCGCCCACCGATTATTGCCATCCATAATGAGAGCAATATGACGAGGTACAGATTTACCCGCAGGTAAGCTGAGCTGTAATTTTTCAGACATATCAGATGCCGGCAACTTGAGTTACCGGCTATTCCCTATCAAATTTCCATCAAATCAGCTTCTTTCGCCTGAAGCAACACATCCACTTCGGCGATAAACTTATCCGTCAGTTTTTGAATATTATCTTCACTGCTACGAGCATCATCTTCAGTGATCTCTTTTTCCTTCAGCAGATCTTTAACATCACCGTTAGCATCACGACGAACACTACGGATCGACACCCGGCCATTCTCAGCCTCCTGACGAGCCTGACGAATATAACCTTTTCGGGTCTCTTCCGTCAGCGCAGGCATTGGTACACGAATAACCGCACCTGCTGTAGATGGATTCAACCCCAGATCGGACTTCATGATCGCTTTTTCAATATCCGGAACCAAATTGGATTCCCATGGTGAGATAGACAAGGTACGACCATCTTCAACACTAATATTGGCAACCTGACTCAGCGGTACATTAGAACCGTAATAGTTCACCTGCACTGTTTCCAGAATACTCGGATGAGCACGACCTGTACGAATTTTCTTCAGGTTAGTAATCAAAGCTTCCAGACTTTTACCCATTCGATCCTGGGTATCCTGAGCGATCTCATTCAGCATATTTATCTCCTACGGCCTCATTATTTTCGATGAGGGTTCCCTCGTCGCCACCAACAATAAGGTTGGCCAACGCACCCGGTTTGTTCATATTAAATACCCGAACCGGCATTGCATGGTCACGGGCTAAGCAAATAGCAGTCAGATCCATAACCCCTAGCTGCTTCTCAATAGCCGCATCAAAAGTCAGATGACTATAGCGTTTAGCGGAAGGATCTTTCATTGGGTCTGCGTTATACACACCATCGACTTTGGTCGCTTTAATCACAACATCGGCATCAATCTCAATGCCCCGCAGACAAGCGGCAGAGTCAGTAGTAAAGAAGGGATTACCCGTTCCCGCAGAAAAAATAACCACATCACCCTGTTCAAGGTAACGGGTTGCATTACGACGATCATAATCTTCGACAACACCTGTCATCGGAATCGCAGACATAACACGGGTTGGGATATTGGAACGTTCCAACGCATCACGCATTGCCAAAGCATTCATCACGGTTGCCAACATACCCATATGGTCGCCAGTCACTCGATCCAGGCCTGCCGCACTCAGCGCCGCACCGCGAAACAAGTTACCACCACCGATAACCATACCGATCTGTACACCAATACCTACCAACTGACCGATTTCCAGGGCCATGCGGTTCATTACTTTAGGATCGATCCCGAAATTTTCTTCTCCCATAAGGGCTTCGCCGCTTAATTTAAGAAGAATGCGCTTGTACTTGGAATGCTTATTTGAAGCCGGCATTGGTTCGTCTCCACCCAGACTGAGTTCGTACCAGTGTATCAAGAAAAAAAGAGATTGCGCACCCAGAATAGGTACGCAATCTGTGCAGGATCAGTATTTAACCCTTCAGCTGCTCAGCAACCTCAGCGGCGAAGTCTTTGTGCTCGACCTCAACACCTTCACCTACTTCGATGCGAGTGAAAGATGCAACAGAAGCGCCTGCGTCTTTAACTAGCTGACCCACTTTAATATCTGGGTTCTTAACGAATGGCTGTTCTACCAGGCTATTCTCAGCCAGGTACTTGTTGATACGACCAACAACCATCTTTTCAGCGATCTCAGCAGGCTTACTAGCCATATCAGGCTGAGCCAGGATAATCTCTTTCTCTTTAGCAACGACATCAGCAGGCATATCTTCTTTGCTAACCACTTGTGGGTTAACAGCCGTCACATGCATTGCAACATCTTTAGCCAGCTCAGCGTTACCACCATTCAGAGCAACAATTGCCGCCAAAGTGCCAGTACCGTGAACATAAGCAGCTACAGTTTCGCCTTCAACCATGAAAACACGACGAACGCTGATATTCTCACCGATCTTCTGAACCAATGCATCACGCACATCAGTAAGCTCACCAGCCATCAGCGCTGCAATATCTGTCTGCTTATCAGCGAAAGCTTTTGCCAGAACAGTTTGAGTGAACGCCAGGAAGTTTTCATCACGAGCAGCAAAGTCAGTTTCAGAGTTAACTTCAACTGCAACTGCATAGCTACTGTCATCAGCAATTTTAACAACCACAACACCTTCAGCAGCGGTACGGCCAGCTTTTTTAGCCGCCTTCATGCCAGACGCTTTACGCAGTTCTTCGATCGCTTTATCAACATCGCCATC
>JAGPUU010000046.1 GCA_018067325.1 Amphritea sp. | reverse complement strand
CAACCTCAGGTTGATCAGTACGTAAATGCTGAACCGGAAAAGCGCGGTAAGATGATCGGCTTCTTCATGGGTAAGGTGATGCAGGCCTCCCAGGGTAAAGCAAACCCGGGACAAGTTCAGGGGCTGTTAAAACAGAAACTGGATGCATTAGCTAACTAAAGACTCTACTAAAAAAACAAAACCGGTCTGGACATAAGAATCCAGACCGGTTTTTTATACTAAAAGATCCAAAAAGGTAAAATTCCGTCTAAAATTGAGAGAAGTTTACAGAACTATTTATTAGGAACTTTTGTCTTAGTAGGGATATGTTAAGACATAAACAGGAGCAGTCGCATGCCAACCGCAACATTTGCCGCAGGATGCTTTTGGGGAGTTGAGTCTCGCTTTGCCAGCACAGCCGGAGTTACATCAACCGCTGTCGGCTATATGGGCGGACATAAAACAGACCCTACTTATCAGGATGTCTGCAATAGGACTACTGGTCACGCAGAAGTGGTACAGCTTGAGTTTGACGATCAGCAGATTAGTTACGATACATTATTAGATATCTTCTGGCAGATGCATGACCCCACCACTCTGAACCGCCAAGGGCCCGATATTGGTGATCAATACAGATCCGCTATTTACTACCACAACGATCATCAACGCATCATGGCGGAACAAAGTTTAGTTGTACTAGATAAAAGTGGTATTTTTGGCAACCCCATCATTACCGAGATCACTCCTGCCCCCCAGTTCTGGCGCGCAGAAGAGTACCATCAGCAATACCACGCCAAAAATGGCCCCGGTGGCTGTTCAATCTGAAAAATCTGAGTTTAATACTCTGTGGAAAGAAGCAACATGGTCGCTTCTTTCCATCAGACTATACACTTACCTGGTAATTTTCAGGGTATGAAGCGAAGTGCACTCTTCCAAGCCATAACGGCCAAATTCAACACCGATACCCGATTGTTTTACGCCACCAAAAGGCGCATCTGGCTGTATATCACCGTGGGAGTTCACCCAGGCGGTGCCGCACTCTAAACGCTTTGCCAGTTCTGCCGCCGTCTTGATATTGGCTGACCAGATCGAACCACCCAGACCATTTGGATTATCATTTGCAAGCGCAATACCCTGCTCAACATCGCTGAACTTAATGATCGGTAAGATAGGACCAAACTGCTCCTGATCGACCAAAAGATCGCCATTATTCAGGTCAGCAACTATGGTTGGCTCAAAGAAGTAACCTTCTCTGTCCATACGACTTCCACCCGCCAGCACACGACCCAACGTATCTTTAACAGAAGCCGCCAGACCCATGACAATATTCAATTGCGCTTCATTCTGCAGCGGCCCAAGTTCAGTGTCAGCCTCAAGGCCATCACCGACCTTAACGGTTTTTGCCAGATAAGCCATCTCCTGACATAGCTCGTCATAGATAGCCTCGTGAACATAGAGTCGTTTCAGACAAGCACAGGTTTGACCATTGTTATGGAATGCAGCGCCAAAAAGTTGCGGCGCTACCGCTTTCACATCGACATCCGGTAATACCACCGCTGCATCATTTCCACCCAACTCCAAGGTTAAACGCTTCAAGTTATCGGATGCGGAAGCCATAATCTTCTTACCCGTTCCGGTAGAGCCAGTGAAAACAACTTTATTCACATCATCATGGGACACTAACGCCTGACCCAAATCGCCATAGCCGGTCACGATATTCAGCACACCCGGCGGTAGAATTTTATTCGCAAGCTCAACAAAACGAGCGGTTGCCAGCGGGGTGTTTTCAGAAGGTTTAATCACCACTGTATTACCGACACGCAGCGCAGCAATAACATGCCAGATAGCGATCATCAGAGGCCAGTTCCAAGGCGTAATTGAAGCAACCACGCCCAGAGGCTTGCGGTAGGCTTGAACATAAGCCTCAGCATTATCCTGAATCACTTCGACCGGTATATCTATATCCGCGGTCACATGGCTCCAGCCAATAGAACCCATCAGTTCCATATTGGCACCAACGCTATTCAGCCCCCCCAGTGGCTTACCGGTTTCCTCAGTAATCAACTGCGCCAACTCAGTCATATTTTCTTCGAGCATCTGACCAATCGCATGCATCAGCCCTTTGCGTTCTGCATCCTCCAATTGACTCCAACCAGGAAATGCCTGCCGGGCAGCCGATACAGCATCATCAACATGGGCAACATTTGCTAAGGCACAAGTAGCAAAACATCGGCCTGTTGCAGGATTGATGACATCAAACCTGTTCTCGCCATCAACGTTTACGCCATTAATAGTCATTGTGAAATGCTGCATAATCTTCTACCTCGCTTGTTATTCGGGGTTAAGCGGATAAGCGCTGAACCGTTTAATCTTAGTACTTTATTCTTAGTAGCTTTACTTCCAGTCCTTTACCCAGCAGCTTTACTTCTGAGATAGACGTTTCGTCATATGAATAAACTCCCAGGGGGAAGATTCAGAGCCGCGCTCACACACCACCTCGATTAAAGCAGGCTGATTATCCTCAATACACTTTTCTAATACTGGTTTTAACTCAGCAGGAGAGCTGACCCTAAAACCTTTTACATGAAAGCTATCTGCTAATTTTAAAAAATCGGGTGTTTGTAGTTCTGAACCCGAATAACGACTGCCATAGCCGATATCCTGATCACGACGCACGTTGCCGTACGCATTATTGTTGAAGACTATAGTGACCAGACCGATCTTATGCTCAGCCGCAGTAATCAGCTCCTGAACACCAAACATAAAGCCTCCATCACCACAGACAGACACAACCGCTTTATGCGGGTTTGCCACTTTCACCCCCAGCGCTGTCGGAAAACCATAGCCCAAAGTCCCCTGGAAACCACCCTCAATAAATGTCCGGGGGTTTAAAACTGGTAGCCCGCCAATCCATGTAGCAAAGCCCATCTGGGAAAGTTCCGGCACATAAAAGCCATCACGGGGTAACACTTCACGAATAACCTGCAGATAAGAGAGCTGCGGCTGAACCACTTGTATCGCCTCCCATGCAACAAATTTTGCAGAAGCAATCTCATCTACACGCTGTTGATTCGGGCTTACCCGGCTAGATAACTGATCGACCAGCAAACGGCATGCTTGGGCAGAGTCGGCAACAATACCCACGTCAGGCTTAAAGATATTCATCTGCTCAGCATCAATATCAATTCTGATCAACTTAGGGCCTTTATTCGGAGCTTGCTGGTATTCCATATAATTGCCCCAGCGCATATAGGGCATCTCCAAACGAGAACCGATGCCGATCAGCACGTCTACATCATCCCAAAGTTCACGCGCAGCAACCGAAGACACACCCAATGGATGGTCCTCTGCGACGACACCACGACCACTTCGAAAAGCCGTCACCGGCGCATTAAACAATTCAGCCAGCGCTAGTACTTCTTCTGACGCATGCTGGGCACCCGAACCACACATAATCATCGGATTCTTCGCCTTTGCCAACAGCTCTACCGCCGCACTAATCTCATCCTGATTGATCTCAGGATAGATCAGTTCAGCAGCAGGCGACTCAAAAGTAACCTCATGTTCTGCTGCCATAGTGTCCCAGCACATCTCGATAGAGACCGGCCCAGGACGACCACTACGTGCAGTCTGAAAGGCTTGATTCACCTGCTGCGAAACTTGTTGAGCATCACCAATACAAACAGCATCTTTAATAATGCTACGTAGAGTACCCGCCTGATCGCTTAGCTCATGCAGATGACCACGCCCTTTGCCGACAAACGAGGTCGGCACCTGACCGGTAAGACCTACTATAGAGCTACAGTTACCCATTGCAGTACACAACGCCGCGGTGGTATTCAAAATACCCGGACCAGGAACAACTGAAAAAACGCCGGTCTTACCGGTCGACTTGGCATACCCCATCGCCATATAAGCAGCACTTTGCTCATGACGGGGCACCACCAGATCGATAGATGACTTATATATTCCATCAAACATAGGGTAGATCTGTGCACCTGGAATACCAAAAATAGTATCCGTACCATTCGCTTTAACCGCTTGAATAATAGCTTCACCGCCAGTCATACCTATTGTCATAATTTGCTACCTACCTTGAATACGTTGCAATCTGAAAGCTCGCTCAAATAACTCATCTGTATTGATAGTAGGAAAACATAAGATATACCGGAACTATAAATATTATTCATAGGCTATAACAAAAAGAATATACTTAAGACTCACCACTCAAGCATGCAGACTCATCATGAATACCAAGCAACTTAACTATTTTATCCAGGTGGTTGAAACTAAAAGCATTGCTGCAGCTGCACGTCAGCTTGATATTGCCCAACCCGCTTTGAGCCTGCAGATATCAAAATTGGAACACGAACTGAAAACAACACTATTTATTCGCGACTACCGAGGAGTGCAGCTGACTGAAGCGGGCGTTTTATTTGAAGCTCACGTACGTAATGTGCTGAATCAGTTAGAACGCGCAAGTAACGATATCGCCGAACTGGAAGGCTCACCTAAAGGAAAAATTGTTGTCGCCATGAATCAGGCATCGATAAATCTGCTTGCCATGCCTCTGTCAAAAGCAATTGAACAGCAGTTCCCAGACATTGAGCTGGATTTGAGAAGCGGTCTCTCATATGAAGTGACCGGCTACCTCACCAGCGGCGAAGCAGATCTGGCTATCATCTATGAAGGGGGAGTAGACAGTAAAAACATACATTGCGAACTACTGATTCAAGAAAACCTGTTTTTTGCCACTAAACCAGGTGATGAGAACCGCAATCAGGAGGCGATTCCTTTTGCTTCGCTTGCTGATCACGAAATAATGATTACCTCAGAGAAGGAATCTCTCGGTCGCCTTATAAATGAATATGAAAAATTAACCGGTATTAAACTGAAGAAAAGAGCTCCTTATGGTCAGTTGCTCACAGGGCTGCGTTTCATCTGCGAGGGGCACTGCAATATGATCCTACCCTCATCAGCGCTCTATCATCTAGAAGCCACTGAACAGATTAAGAGCTTAAAAATCATCGAGCCTGAAATTTTCCGAAACGTCTATATTGCTACCGATATGAGCCGTCCCGTGCGTAACATTACGCTAAAAATTATTGAGCTAATAAAGCAGTGTACATTACAGGAGTATCAGAACAGTAACTGGAGAGGAAAACTCCCCTCCAGCGACTAATCAGTGTCCTTAAACGCACGGTTTGAGAAGCCGGCATCCTTGATTCTATACCGCCAATACAACCGAGAGTGGTGCTAACAAAGGGCTATACCATCAAATTTCTGCAGCCAGTCGGGTGCCCTGATCTATCGCTCGTTTGGCATCCAACTCAGTGGCCAGGTCTGCTCCACCAATCAGATGAAACGGTTTTTCCAGTCCCACTGTCAACTCCCGCAACGATTCCTGTCCGGCACAGAGAATAACGTTATCCACCTCCAGCAGCCTAGCCTCACCATTCACTGTCAGGTGTAAGCCTGCATCATCAATTCGGTGATATTCGCAACCGGATAACATCTCGACCTGACGTTTTTTCAAACCCAGCCGGTGCGCCCAGCCAGTGGTTTTCCCCAACCCATTACCCACCTTAGAGGCTTTACGCTGCAACAGATAAACCTGCCGAGCTGCAGGCTCTGGAGCGGGCTGAACACCCTTTACGCCTCCCCGGGCTTGCAGACTCATATCCACACCCCATTCACGCATAAACGCAGGAATATCCTGACTGGTTGATACGCCCTGATGGGTCAGATATTCACTGATATCGAAACCAATTCCTCCGGCACCAATTACAGCGACCGAATCCCCTACAGCAGCCCCCCTAATCACATCCAGGTAATTTAAAACCTTAGGATGGTCGTTACCTTCAATATTGGGAACACGTGGAGTAATACCGGTGGCGATGACGACCTCATCAAAATCACTCTGCTGTAACTCATCCATTGTTACCCGTTGTCCCAGCTTGAGCGTCACACCATCCAGCTCTATTCGACGACTGAAATAGCGCAGGGTTTCGCTAAATTCCTCTTTACCCGGAATCTGCTTAGCAATATTAAACTGTCCACCAATCTCAGCAGCTGAATCGAACAGAGTAACCTCATGACCTCGCTGAGCGGCGGTGGTAGCAAAGGCAAGACCCGCAGGGCCTGCTCCGATAACCGCCAGTTTTTTTGGATTATCCGTTGTGATAATCTGCAACTCAGTTTCATGACAGGCGCGGGGATTAACCAGGCAGCTGGCCTGCTTACCGGCAAAGATGTGATCCAGACAGGCCTGATTACACCCAATACAAGTATTGATCTCGTCGCTACGTCCCTCTGCTGACTTAAGGACAAACTCGGGGTCTGCCAAAAACGGCCGAGCCATCGACACCATGTCCGCATCCCCACGTGCCAGCACCTCCTCGGCTACCTCTGGCGTATTAATCCGATTAGACGTAATCACTGGAACGGTGAGCGCCTGACGTACCTTAGCGGTGGCCCAGGTGAATGCTGCCCGGGGCACTTTAGTCGCGATGGTCGGGATACGCGCTTCATGCCAACCGATACCGGTA
>JAGPUU010000045.1 GCA_018067325.1 Amphritea sp. | reverse complement strand
TACCTACAGCGCCATGCATTAACAGGCTACGAAGGAATGCACGGAATTGCGCCAGGGTTTCGTGATGATCTTCATGTATATGGTCATCATCACCGTGGTCGTGACCTGCGTGATGAGACTGCTTACCCGAAGCGACTTTGTGATATACCGCGTAGAAACCGACGCCGACACTGATCAGTACTGCGGTTACGGTCAAAGCATCCAAAAAGGCAGAGAGGACAGCTGAAAATAAACAAAACAGCAGGGATAGCATAATCTTGGAGCGCACTTTAAGCAGCAGCTTAGTGAACACCAAAAGAAGCATGTCTTTCATAAAGTAGATACCGGCAACCATAAACATCAGCAGTAGTATTACTTCTAGGTTAGCCTCAACTTCATGATAGACAGTATGCGGGCTGGCTAAACCGATAATTATTGCTTCTATAGCCAGTAGTCCGCCGGGCTGTAGCGGGTAACATTTTAGTGCAAGGGCTAGGGTAAAGATAAATTCAAAAATCAGAATCCAGCCGGTAACGACAGGGCCTACGGTATAAAGAAGGATTGGATTGAGTACCAAAAACAGAATAATGGCCTGTTTGTACCAGATAGGGGAGTTGCCAAGAAAGTTCTTGATAAGAGCCTGCGTAGTGGTCATCGATGCGTGGTCCTGTGCCAATTCGGGGCGTGCAGAAAGTCTATATCCACCCTCTAAAGAGTGATGATAAGCTTCCACGGAATAAGTAAATTCGTTAAAGTTATTATGCTTACGTCTAGGTTAGCAGGACTGTATGTAAATCAAAAGCCTGCGTAACCTGTTTTGAGACACCTCCTGAGTTTACCTTGCTGATACCAATACAGAAAGGCTCAGAGGAGGTAATAGTCTGTTTTTTATAGTAATGAATGGAAAATCTGTTTGTCCTTGTTTTAAGTCAGGAAATACTATGGATATAGAATATATTTATGCGGCAGGGGATAGAATCTGTTCAGATGCGCAGGGGCAATGGTTGTTTTCTGCCCCTTGTTGCGATCATGGTGTAGCGTTGGAAAAGTATGACCTGACGTTGGTGCCGGATCATCAGGTGAGGCTGGTTATTTTGCCAGAGAGTCAATCTGGTGGCTTATCATCAGGAAGGGGGTTGAGGCAGTTGCTTTCTGAGTCTGAAGAGCAGCAGTTCCCTTTATTGTCCAGAGCCGCACAGGTGGTGACCTGGAGTCGTGATCACAGTTATTGTCCGCGCTGTGGAGGCGGGTTAGTGCATCATCAGCAGGATCTGGCAAAAGAGTGTGAAGCTTGTGGCTTGATTCAGTATCCACGAATTTCCCCCTGTATTATCACCTTGGTCATCCGGGGGGAGTACTGTTTGCTCGCGCAGGGAATACGTTTTACCGAAC
This sequence comes from Amphritea sp., assembly GCA_018067325.1. Lineage (GTDB taxonomy): Bacteria > Pseudomonadota > Gammaproteobacteria > Pseudomonadales > Balneatricaceae > Amphritea. Next base: position 1,969 of record JAGPUU010000045.1, on the reverse strand, counting down.
CTCGGTATAGTACTCTGGCGGGCTTTATTGAAGCCGGGGAGAGTGCGGAGGATGCTTTGGCCCGTGAAGTACGGGAAGAGGTGGGTGTGGAGGTTACCAATATTCGCTACCACTGCAGTCAGTCCTGGCCTTTTCCCCATTCGTTTATGCTAGGTTTTTTTGCCGACTATCTGTCGGGTGAAATAGTACCTGAGCCTGGCGAGATAGTAGATGCTCGCTGGTTTCACTATAGCGAACTAAAAGATACTCCAATTCCGCCGGGCTTCACCATCTCCCGACATCTTATCGATGCTTTTCTGGACGAGTGTGAAGCAGACTAACTCTGCTTCTCTTTACTGAAGAACTTACTCAGTTTAGTGGCCAGCATAACATTGCCTTCGGCTCTGAGCTGGCCTTTCAGAAAGGCGCTCATGCCGTCCTGCTCGCCTGTCACTACTCTAATAAAGGTAACGCTATCAAGAATCAGGGTGATGTCTGGGTCTGGGTGATTGCCGGTTTCCACGGTGAGAGACTGGTCCGCGATAGTGAAGTAGAAGTCTTCCGCATCGTGGAGGATAAATTGATAGGTCGAGTTAATATCGACGCTGTTTTTCGCTATAAACCGGCTGGAAAGTTTCTCGATTACCCGGTTAACGGTGATTGCTTCGGACATGATTAATATAGCTTCTCAAATTTACATATCAGTGATATTGCCTTAGGGGGTTCTATGTTACATTACCGAGCTATAAATCAATATCTTGAATTCGTTTAAATGCCGATTAGAGGCATAGTTATCTGGAGTGTGTAGTGGTCGATTTTCTGGCAAGTTACGGGTTGTTTCTAGCTAAATCACTGACGGTAGTTGGTGCGATTATTATGGTTATCGTTGTTATTGGGGTCGTTGCATCCCGCAATAAGAAAGATAACAGAGAGGGTTACCTTAGTATTGATAGCTTGAATGAAACACTTGAAGACATGGAGCACGCGCTGAAAGAGGTTGTGCTGGATGCCGATGTCTATAAGCAACAGTTGAAAGATGAAGCAAAGCAGGAAAAGGCTGAGGCTAAGGCGCGTAAAAAGGCGCTGAAAAAAGGCAAGGTTGTTCAGTCTGATGAGCCAGAACGAAAGCGGATTTTCGTACTCGATTTTGATGGTGATATTAAAGCTTCTGAGCTTGAACCAATGCGTGAAGAGATTACCGCTGTGCTGACGATGGCAACAGAAAAAGATGAGGTGGTAATTCGACTTGAGAGCCCAGGAGGTATGGTGCATAGCTACGGTTTAGCTTCTTCGCAGCTAGAGCGAATTAAGCGTCATGGCGTACCGCTCACCGTTTGTGTTGATAAAGTAGCTGCCAGTGGCGGTTATATGATGGCCTGTCTGGCAGATAAAATTATTGCAGCGCCTTTCTCGGTTCTCGGTTCTATCGGTGTTGTAGCGCAGTTGCCTAATTTTCATCGACTGCTGCAAAAGTATGATATTGATTATGAAATACTGACTGCGGGTGAGTATAAGCGGACCATGACGGTTCTCGGTGAAAATACTGAGAAGGGTCGCGAAAAGTTTATTGAAGATCTTGAAGATACCCATAGCTTGTTTAAAGAGTTTGTTACTGAGTTCCGTCCCCAGGTGGATATGGAGACGGTTGCTACCGGTGAAGTATGGTTTGGTCGTCGAGCGTTGGCGGTTAATCTGGTAGATGAAATTTCTACCAGCGATGAATACCTGATATCTGCCTGTGAAACGGCTGATGTTTATTCAGTGCGCTATGAGTATAAGAAAACACTTCAGGATCGTATTTCTGAAATGTCGATTAAAACGACTGACTCGTTATTTACAAAGTGGGCCGGGCGCATTATGAATACCCGCTTATTGGCTAAGTAACCATAATGGTAAGGGAAAAGGCTGCATTTCTTGCATTGTCGATTATAATTTGATTGCTTATGTTTAAAACGTAAACAGTCAAATTTTAAGACCTGATTCATCTGGT
>JAGPUU010000036.1 GCA_018067325.1 Amphritea sp. | reverse complement strand
AAACCTGGGACGAGCACAAAGAGTTTGGTGAGCAAAAGCGCTACCCAACTGATGCTGAGCTTGCTTTCTGGCGTACTAACCAGGCATATGCGATCAAGATGTGTGTTGAAGCTGTTAACCGTTTGTTTGAAGTGGCTGGTGGTTCTACCTGGATTCACGATAATGAAATTCAGCGACTGTGGCGTGACTGTAATATGACTGCAGCACATGCTTATACTGACTATGATGTTTGTAAGCAGGTTCTTGGACGCTCGTTGATGGGTATGGATCCAGATCCTACAATGGTGTAACGCTCATTGGCTATAAAGAAAAACCCGCGTCTATCGCGGGTTTTTTTGTTTCATTGTATTGTAATGAGTAAACATAGTGATCCGTTTATTTCATATGTTATTTATATTAAACAAAGGCTTATGTAAGACACTTAATCTTATAAATAGATTTTTATCTTAATTGCTTGATTTGTTTTTGTACATCAGTAGGTCAGACTTTTCTAGTAAGCTGTTCAGGTCAAGTTTATTGCTGAAATCAACAGGGCAGATGCCGGCGCTAAACTCCAGTTGATATTGAAAACCAGACTTCTCATTAAAGTCATTTACCTGGTTGCGTAAGCGTATCATTGAGTCGAGAGCTTGTTCCTCTGTTGTGTTAGTTAGAAGAACTGAAAACTCATCCCCTCCCATTCGCGCATACAGATCTGATTCCCGGAAAGTGCTCTTGAGTATATCCGTGAAAGCAATGAGTGCTTTATCGCCCTCGGCGTGACCAAATTGATCATTAATCTGCTTAAATTTGTCTAGGTCTATGGCGATAAGCGAGGCGGGCAGGCCGTTGCGGGCTGACATCTGTAGAGCTTTCTCTGCAAGCATAGCAAAGCCTCGGCGATTCGATATCATTGTAAGGTCATCTAGCGTCGCTAGCTGAGATGCTGCCAGTTCCTGCTCTGCCATATCTGCAAGGTCTCTCAGGGCCTGCAGGTCTTCTTTGCTAAGCTCTCTTGGTTTCTGGTCTATCAGGCAGAGAGTGCCCATCTTGGCGCCGTCGTGGGCTTTTAAGGGGCAGCCAACATAAAGCCTGATGCTTGGGTCCATTGTGACCAGTGGGTTGTCTGCGAAGCGTTCATCTTGAGTGGCATCCGGAATGTTAAATATTTCGTCGCCCAGAATAGCGTGACCACAGAAAGAGATATCTCTGTGGGTTTCGGATGCATCGAGGCCGGTGGCAGACTTAAACCACTGTCGATCTTCATCAATCAGGCTGACTAATGCTATCGGAACATCGAACATCCTGGCCGCTAGCCTGGTTAGTCGGTCAAAGCGTTCCTCTGCCTGGGTGTCGAGAATCTTGAGTGATCGAAGCGTATTAATTCGATCCGTTTCATTGATAGGTTTATCAGGTGTCTTCACGAACAATTCCCTATTAAAATTAAGGAGATATCGATCTATTCTTGTTTAACAGTATTGCACACAAGATGGCTAAAAGAACTCGTGAGTAACCATTCTGAGTTTTAATTAAGCCTATGAAAATGCGATAAAAGTCGAAGTAATGATAGACCTTACTTCTGGTTTGTCTGGTGTTTTGTGTTGAATTTGTCTGTCGCAATCAGGTTTCATATCCGTTCCATTGATTATAGATCCTAATTTTTACTGTGATTTACCCGTTTGGTGCTTACTGATTGTGTTATCTCGGGTTGCAAGGGCCTTTTACGGCTCAAAAGTGCTAGAATCATCGGAGTTTGTATCTGCCAATCTGGGCTGTCATCTTGTATCAATTGAATAGGTTTGCATGAAAGCACCAAAATCTCTACACGGATTGATTGATGAAGGTTTGATTGATGAAGTTATTAGTCGTCTCATGAGTGGCAAAGAGGCTGATATCTATATCGTCAACTGTTCCGGTCAAATACGTTGTGCCAAAGTTTATAAAGATGCTGTGAAGCGTAGTTTTAAAAATGCTGCTCAGTATCAGGAAGGCCGTAAAGTACGAAGTGGTCGCCGCGCCCGGGCTATGGAAAAGAATTCCGCCTATGGTCGTAAGCAGCAGGAAGAGATCTGGCAGAACGCTGAAGTGGATGCGTTGGCCAGGCTCCATCGTGCAGGAGTGCGAGTGCCTGAGACATTCGGCTGCATTGATGGTGTCTTGTTGATGGAGCTCGTTGTCGATGATGAAGGTGATGTTGCACCTCGTTTAGGTGATGTGCTGTTAACAGAAGAGCAGGCGATCGAAGATCATACAGTGATGATGCATTACGTGAAGCTAATGCTTTGTGAAGGTATTGTTCATGGCGATCTCTCTGAATTTAACGTGTTACTTGATGAATATGGGCCGGTTATTATTGACCTGCCTCAGGCGGTTGATGCTTCAGCAAATAACAGTGCGCGGTCTATGTTGCTTCGTGATGTTAATAATATGACCCGTTACTATTCGCAGTTTTCACCGCAGTTAAGTTTGTCTCGCTTTGGTGAAGAGATGTGGTCGATGTATGAAGAGGGCGAGTTAAAGCCTGAAACTGAATTGACCGGGCTCTATGATGGTGATGCCGAGAGTGCTGACGTAGATACCGTGCTGGAGGAGATCAAAGCGGTGATGCAGGAGGAGAGGGAGCGTCAGGAACGTTTGAAAGACGCGGAAGAGGCATAAAACACGACTTCTTGGAATTGTGGATGACGTTTTTGTATTAACTAATTTAAGTAAATAAAAAAAACCGCCTATTGGCGGTTTTTTTGTCAGTATCTAAAGTTTACGCAGTTGCGATCACATTAGATGTTTTGTCGATGTAAGAATCGATCTGATCAAAGTTCAGCATAGCGCCCCAGAAGTTCAGCAGCCTTTACGTTGCTGATCACC
>JAGPUU010000035.1 GCA_018067325.1 Amphritea sp. | reverse complement strand
ATTACAGAGGTTATTACTATGCGCTCTCTACTCGATAAGCTTTATTTAGCATCCGGGTACTTGTCGGGGTTCTGTATTGTCCTGATTACATCGATTATTACTGCACAGATTGTCGGTAGGTTATTTGGTTTTATTGTGCCTTCTGCAGAAGATTTTTCCGGTTACGCACTGGCCGCTGCCACCTTTTTCGGGCTTGCTTATACCTTTCGTCAGGGCGGGCATATTCGGGTCACTCTGGTTATTCAGCACTGGACCCGAGGCTCTCGCTACATTCAAGAATTAATCGTACTGCTTTTTGCACTATTTCTGGTCAGCTTCATGTCTTTCTACTCGATCCATATGGTCTGGGAATCTTACATATTTGAGGAGGTCTCTTCAGGGTATGTCTCTATTCCGATCTGGATGCCTCAGGTACCTGTCGCACTAGGCATTGTCATGTTAAATATTGCAATTCTAGACGATGTTATTGCGCTATTAAAACGCCAATCCCCCTCCTATAGAGTCCACGAAGGCGAGCTTCATCTGGAGGAAATCTAATGGATATTACAATTATTGGAGTCTCCCTAGCGGTATTCATGCTGCTAATGCTGGCGCTGGGTGTCTGGGTTTCATTAGCACTGTTTGGCGTTGGTGTATTGGGCCTGCTTCTGTCGGGTAACGATCAGATAGGCTTGCTCTTTGCTACCTCAACCTGGGGTGCCAGCACCTCATGGTCACTGACCGCATTACCGCTCTTTATATGGATGGGAGAGATACTTTTCCGGACTCGCCTTTCCGAGGACCTTTTCAAAGGGCTGTCACCCTGGTTAAGTGGATTACCCGGCAAACTACTTCATGTAAATGTACTCAGCTGCGGAATTTTTGCTGCGGTTTCAGGTTCTTCAGCCGCCACAGCGGCTACTATCGGTCGAATGACACTGCCAGAGCTCAAAGCTCAGGGGTACAGTGATCGTATGGCAGTGGGGACTCTCGCGGGCTCAGGTACGCTTGGATTGCTAATTCCACCATCGATTATTCTGATTGTTTATGGCGTTGCCGCTGAGGTTTCAATCGGTCGCCTGTTTATCGCCGGCGCGCTGCCCGGATTATTGCTGGTGACTCTATTCATGGGCTACACCATTATCTGGGCACTACTGAACAAAGATGAATTGCCCCAACACGATAAAGAACATGTTTCTTTTGCAGCCAAGCTAAAAGCGCTTCGACTGTTATTGCCCATTTTGGGCCTGATCGGTTTTGTACTGGGTTCCATCTACGGAGGTTTAACCACCCCTACCGAGGCTGCAGCTTTGGGGGTTGTTGGTGCACTGTTTCTGGCTGCTGTCACCGGGTCACTGGATATGAGCAGCTTCGGTGAAAGCCTTACCGGTGCCGTAAAAAGCTCCTGCATGATCGGAATGATTCTGGCCGGCGCACACTTTCTCACCTTGGCAATGGGGTTCCTGGGGATTCCCAGGGCGTTGGCAGAAGGAATTGGGCAATTATCTCTGTCCCCTGGCGTCTTACTGATTTATCTCACTGTGCTGTTTGTCGCGCTGGGTTGCTTTCTGGATGGTATTTCGGTGGTAGTGCTTACCGTTGCCGTGGTACTGCCAATGGTGCAACAGGCTGGAATCGACCTACTCTGGTTTGGTATCTATATCGTTCTGGTAGTCGAGATGTCCCAGATCACACCACCTGTCGGCTTCAATCTGTTTGTGATTCAGTCATTAACCGGGAAAGATATTCTCTATGTGGCCCGCGCTGCGTTGCCGTTCTTCCTGCTGATCTTGTTCGCCGTGATATTGATCTATCTGTTCCCTGAGATTGTGACCTACCTGCCGATGTCCATGAGCCAACGATGATGTAAAGAGGGCCGCTGTCTCGGCCCTCTGGTTAACCCCATACCAAACTAAATCTTCTCAATAACCAGTCATATACCCCGTTTATTTCAACGGGCAAGGGAGCTTGCTGCCTAAAAAACTGAAGAGCCGGCTCAGGAACGCTGAGTGATTGAATCTGACGCCGGCATGAATCAAGACAAAAAATTAACGTATTTATTTCAAAGATATATCTGGGTTTAAGTACCCGTAAAGAGGTTTAAACAGGTCATGAAAGCGCAACTTGATAAGAACAATAATAAGATCGAGGTTGATAAGTCACTGATTCATAGCTGTCGATTTGGTCAAGTCTTCCCCTCGGAGCAGAGTATAGAGCTTTCGGTCATGGGAAATGGCGCTCTTGTGGTCTTGTCAGACCTGCTGCCTATGGTCGAAAACCTCGGCGTCGATGTGCTGACGTCCACCAGCCAGGCCGACGAACTAGCCTGGCAGGTAAAGCTGAAACTGCGCCCTCAAGAACAGCAATTACTCTCGTCAAAATCGATGCAGACCCAGTTTTCCGAAACCTTGCTGGCCATCTCCGAAAGAGCGGTCGATAACGATGGTTTTAATAAGCTGATTACCCTCTGTAACTTTGAGCTGCGCACCTGCGTGCTGTTCCGATCGATTGCCCGCTATCTGCTACAGATCAATCTGCCCTTCAGTCTGACCTATATGGAAACCACTCTGTGTCGATACCCGGATATCGCCACCATGATTGCCGAGCTCTTCATCCTCAAATTCGACCCAGATAACCCGGCCTCACAGCAACGCCTGGACGAAGTGCGTACAAATCTGAATAGCCTTGTAGAAGCTGTCGAGTCGATCGATGATGACCGTATCCTCAACAGTTTTATCGAAGTAATCGAGGCGATGGTGAGGTGTAACTTTTTCTGCGAGGAGATCTGGAGTGATAACGCGCGCTGTCTGGCGTTTAAACTATTACCCGCAAAGATCGGCATGATGCCAAAACCGGTCCCTGCTTATGAGATTTTTGTCTTCGGCCCGACGGTTGAAGGAGTGCATCTGCGGGGCGGCAAGGTTGCCAGAGGGGGTCTGCGCTGGTCTGAGCGCATGGAGGATTACAGAACCGAAGTACTGGGACTGGTCAAGGCTCAAATGGTCAAGAACGCGGTAATAGTACCAACCGGCGCCAAAGGTGGTTTCATCTGTAAAACGCTGGAAAACTGCGCCGAGCCTGAACAAAAGATGCAGCAGGTTCGTCAGGCTTATTCGGCATATATTCGTGCCCTGCTTGATCTGACCGACAACCGTGTGGATGGTTGTACTGTCCCACCAAAAGACATAATCCGTTACGATGATGACGATGCCTATCTGGTCGTGGCGGCGGACAAAGGTACCGCTACCTTTTCTGACACCGCCAATGCTATCGCTTGCCAGCAAGGTTTCTGGCTGGGAGATGCCTTCGCCTCGGGAGGCTCTCAGGGCTACGACCATAAAAAAATGGGGATCACCGCGCGGGGAGCCTGGGAGTCAACAAAACGACTATTCAAAGAGCTGGGACAGGATACTCAGACCACCCCGTTTACCGTAACTGGAATCGGTGACATGTCCGGGGATGTATTTGGTAACGGTATGCTGTTATCGGATCAGATCCAACTGATCGCGGCCTTCAATCACCGACACATCTTTATCGACCCCAACCCGACTCCCGGCATCTCATTCAATGAACGGCAGCGGCTGTTTAAGCTGCCCCGCTCGTCCTGGAGTGATTACAACCCGGCGCTGATATCTGAAGGGGGCGGAGTATTTTCACGCGCTGCAAAAAAAATCCCACTGTCGGCACCGATTCGCCAACGACTGGGGCTAACCGACAAGACCCAACAGCTCTCCCCTGATGAGTTAATTCGCGCGATCTTGCGAGCAGATATTGACCTGCTATGGAACGGCGGGATCGGTACTTACGTCCGCGCCAGCCATGAAAGAGATCAGGATGTAGGGGATCGGGCTACCGATACCGTTCGGGTAAGCGCATTAGAGTTACGCGCTAAAGTGGTGGTAGAAGGCGGTAATCTGGGACTCACCCAGCAGGCTCGTATTGAGTTCGCCCGTTGCGGCGGTCTGATAAATACCGATGCGGTAGACAACTCTGCCGGCGTCGATTGCTCCGACCACGAGGTCAATATCAAGATTCTGCTTAATCCACTAGTCGATGCCGGTCGCATAGATATAGCTGAACGCGACCGACTACTCGATGAGATGACCGACGAGGTCTCTGCACTAGTACTGCGTAACAACTACCAACAGAGCAAGATGCTCAGTCAGTCGAACCAAACAGCGCCTCTCTTTATCGCTAAACATGCGCAGTTGATTCAGTTGCTGGAGCGTGAAGGGCGACTTGACCGGCAAATGGAACAACTGCCCGACGATGCAGAAATTGAACAACGAATCGCCAAGAAGGAAGGGCTGACCCGTCCTGAAATAGCGGTACTGCTAGCCTATAGCAAGAGTCGGTTATTTGAGCAATTGATTGCTACGGACGTGATCGACGACAGTCAAATCGCTGCAGAACTGTTTGGTTATTTTCCGACCCTGCTACAGCAGCAGTACCGCGACGAGATAGCTACACACCCGCTTCGCAAGGAAATACTCGCCGCGCAACTTACCAATCAAGTAATGAACCGCATGGGCTCGACCTTTAGCATCTTGCTCCTTGAGGAGGTCCAGACCAATTGTGGGCAATGGATTCGATCTTATACTGTGGCACGAGAGGCGCTAGGCGTTTCAGAAATAGTCAAAGAAATCGATCAATTAGGCTTCACGATCACCAACGAACAGCAGATG
>JAGPUU010000032.1 GCA_018067325.1 Amphritea sp. | reverse complement strand
TATGGCTTAAGAGCCACAAATTCAACATCCAGGTGTCCCGCTTCAACTTTCGACAGATCTAGAATGTCGTTTATCAGATTCAAGAGGTGCTCGCCGTTCACCATAATGGTACTGAGGTAATGCTCATTATTTTGTTCGTTTTTACCGTAGCCTCGCTTAAGCGCCTCAGTAAAACCAAGAATCGCATTCATAGGTGTACGAATTTCATGGCTCATATTAGCCAGAAAATCACTCTTGGCCCGGTTGGCTTGCTCTGCCTCATCTTTGGAACGGCGCAGCTCTATTTCCTGCTCTTCTAACTGAGTAATATCATCAAAGCTAACCAGTACACCCCCTGCTTTACCTTTATCGGCCAATACAGGAGAGCAGTTCACCATAAAAGTGCGCACTCCGTCCTCAAGCTCCAGCCGAACAGTCTGATTCATTACCGCCTTACCGGTACTCATCGCAGCTAACCACGGAAAATCATCAGCAGAATCATTCTCTTTATGTTGCCAGGGCAATTTATCCACTTCAAAGCCCATTAGAGAAGATGACGTTCTACTCAAGAGATCTGAAAAAGCCTGGTTGGCCAGTACTATTTGAGCTTTTCGATCCAGTACGATCAAGCCTTCCGCCATCGTATCCAATGCGGCACGAACACGGTCAGGTACCGCCTGAGAAGGATCGAGCTGTTTTAACATTTTAGTAAGGTACAAAAAATAAAGTAGGTAAAGGATAACCCCACAAAAGAGAATAAACTGAACGGTCGGCCGTTGATAAAAACCTAGAATACCTTCACCGTAAAGAGGTTTAAATTGGAGCTCTAAGGCTCCCCACTGTTGGCGGCCAGCGATAATTGGAACGGTCATCTGCTGATCGATAGCCTCTTCGTTGAGGCCATCACGCCAATCACTTTGATGATTAGCTATACTCACAACCAAACGATTATCCGCCCGACGAACTCCAGCAGATAACAGCTCATCGTTACGCTCTACAACTAGGCTCAAAACACTTTCAAGACGAATAAGATCCGTTTGTGTAATTAAAACAGAGCTATTAGCAGCAATCGCCTCAGCAAGTGAAACCCTATCCTTCAGTCGAGTACCCAAAAAGTCCGGCAGTATACCCAGAATAATGGCAACTAAAGTCACACTAACCAGCATACTAACCTGACCGAATGCGATCCTACTGGTAGTACTACGGACCGAAAATAAGCGTTTTAACCAGCTCATATTTCTTCTTTCCCTGTCTTATCCGAGTCGTCTAAATCATCTTTATCATCTGACTCAACTGGTTCTTTTTTATGATCTACAATGTCATCCAAAGACTCGTTATCCACATCGTCCTCGTTCTTCATATCATCATCCGACGAAAGCGTTGCTAATATTGGCAAAGGGTCAATAAAGCGCCAGGCAGGTAATGCGGTTAAAACAGAAGTCAGCAGAACGCCACTCCGGGCAAGCCAGATAACATAACCAACAGATAAACCTGAAGAGATCGCGATTGATCCCCCTATCAGCGCTGTTTCCAACGCTACTTGCTCATCTGCACCTTTCTGCAAATTTTCTAGCCCATCAATAAAACCACCCATGCTCTGTAGTTGAATAGGTTGGGCGAGAAGGCTTAATACAGATTGAAATTGTGTCACTGAGACCTGATGCTTAACAGCCTCATTCAGGGTTGATGGTAGTTCATAGGATTGCTCTGCAAGGCTGGCAATAAACTGGGGAGAATTGAATTTAACAACCACAGCGTCAGGGGCTACCGATATAATCTCAGTAGCTACAGGTTCTTCAGTCACACTGAAAACAGATTCTAAGGTGCTTTCTTCTTCATCCACCGCATCGGGTTTATCCTCTGCGGGGTTAACATAAATAATCTCTACCGGTGGTAGTGCAATGTTAATAGTTGAACTTTTTACCTGTTCATCATTACCAATCAAATCCGTATAGCTAATGATGGCATAGATAGCTTTGCCACTGTCCGAACTGGTTACAGCATACTCTGCCGCAATGGTACCCGGAACAGGTAAACCGTCTCGGTACCATTGATAGCTAAATGGACCCAGGCCATCTGCATCAGTAATAGAATTATCCAGGGTCAATACTTCACCCGCCTGCGGTGAGCCCAATATTAATATGTTTCCATCTGGAGCCTTATTCAAATGGATGACAAGATCAAAGCTATCGACGGCCGGTGAACCACCGTTACCATCATCAGCAATCAGCTCGATGCTCAGCGTGCCAGCATCAGCATTAAGTGGAGTCCCTGCAAAGGTGCGAGTGACAGGATCAAAACCTAACCAGGTCGGTAATGCAGCGCCACCGGCCAGTTGTGCACTGTAGGTCAACGAGTCCCCTACATCGACGTCGCCAAAGGTATTTATCGCAAAGGTATAACTGAACAGGTGATCTTCTGTTGCACTCTGATTCGTAATGACATTATCAACGGTGGGATCATCATTGGTATTGCCAACAACAAGATCAAAACTATCCACCGCGGCTATTCCACCATTGCCATCATCAGCAATCAGTTCAATGCTCAGCGTACCCACATCATCATTAACCGGGGTGCCCTCAAAGGTGCGGGTCAGCGGATTAAAGTCCAGCCAGGTCGGTAATGCAGCGCCACCGGCCAGCTGCGCGCTATAGGTTAGCGTGTCTCCTAAATCTACGTCGCCAAAGGTGTTTGTAGCAAAAGCATAAGTGAACAGGTTATCTTCCGTCGCACTCTGATTCGCAAGGGCATTATCAACGGTGGGGTCATCATTAGTATTGCCAATCACGAGATCAAAACGGTCAATCGCAGGTATGCCACCCTTGCCATCATCAGCAATCAGTTCAATGCTCAGCGTGCCTACATCACCATTAACCGGGGTGCCCTCAAAGGTGCGGGTCAGCGGAT
>JAGPUU010000025.1 GCA_018067325.1 Amphritea sp. | reverse complement strand
GGTGAATCCCCAAATCGCTTTCAGCAATCAGATTGTCTCGAATCTCATTGAACAGCGAGTTATAGATAAACAGCGCCTTACCTTCCAGCCCCGCCAGATTAGTCTGCTGTTGCATATGAGGGTTACGGTTATTCTGCACCCCTTCGACTCGATTACCAATGAGCGTCGAATTAGTGATGTAGTTCATCAAAATGCCATAGTTGGCATCATTCTTAGAGCGGTTGCCGATAACGGTCAGATATTTGGACTGCATCAGAGCGTAACCAGTACGGGTATTGGTGGTAACGTTATCTTTCACCAGATTATGGTAAGAATACATATAGTGCACGCCATAACGCAGGTCGTGCAGATAGTTACCTATTAGTTCGTTCTTATTACTGGTATCGATATAGAGGCCGTCGCGGGTATGCCAGACTTCGTTGCCTTTCGCTAAGGTTCCAGTCACGTTATACAGATGAATGCCGTTACCGCGATCGGAGGAACGCATACTCAGATCGCCCTCAATCTTGTTTTCAACGATCTGCGTGCCCGCAGTAGCATCAACCCAGATACCAAAGCCTCCACCTTGCAGATAGTTGTTTTCAATACGGGTATTCGTCGCCCCACGGGAGACAAATACACCGGAATCCAAGGTGGTCAGATTCACACCCCAGTTCTGAATTCGTATGTTGTGAATATAAGAATCGGTCGAATCGACCTGCAGTGTGTGGCCTTTATTACTGCCATCCAGCACTGCGCCTTCTACACCGGTCAACTCGACCGTTTTAGAAAGAATAAAATTGCCGTAATAGATCCCTTGGGAAAGAATAACCTGATCACCGTCCTGAACCTTGTCCAAAACTGTTTGCAGATCATCAGAGGGGGATACATTGATAGTTTCTGCCTGGACAGAACTTAAGAAAACTGTACTAAGCATACAGCCTAACAAACCGCCCAGTGCCCCATTCTTACGAGCAATAAACCGAGCATGCAACAAACCCATAAAGTCATTCCTATTGGGTGAAAACGTCTGGCCCGAAGCATTACAATATCTTCGGGCCAGAGTAGTAAGGTAGCACACTGTATAAGCTGTACTACCTTACATCAAGGTACAGATGTGACTTTAAGTTACGTCACAGATGTAACCTTATGCAGGCTCAACCAGCATCCGGCCACGCATCTCCATGTGAAGCGCATGACAGAACCAGTTACAGTAGTACCAATGTACACCAACCTGGTCTGCTTTAAAGGTTACAGAGGCAGTCTGCTGTGGGCTGATTTCCATCTGAACACCGTGGTTTACCATACAGAAACCGTGACTCACGTCTTCGATCTGATCCAGGTTAGTGATAACAACAGTTACCTCATCACCCTGCTTAACGGTAAATTCGTTCAGACCGTAGTTAGGCGCAACAGAGGTCATGTAAACACGAACCTTGTTACCGTCACGGATAACCTTGCTATCAGTTTCAAGCGTAATGCCATCTTTCTTCGCCATAGCAACTGTGGTGGCGAATGTAGGATCTTTACGGTCGTATAGCTTACGGGTCTTAACCTTAGAGCGGTGAACCATCATACAATCATGCGGTTCAGCGAACGCAGGACCATCGTGGATCAACTTCATTTCATCGCCGGAGATATCGATCAGCTGATCGTTCTCAGGATGCAGCGGACCACACTTCAGGAAGCGGTCTTTAGAGAACTTCTGCAGGGATACCAGGTACTGACCATCGGCATCACGGGTTTCACCCATAGTCGTATGGTTGTGGCCCGGCTGGTAATGAACGTCCAGCTTCTGCAGGATATAATCTACTTTCTCGCCGTTGTAGAAACGGATCGCTTTCTCAACATCCCACTTACATACCTGGCTGTCGATAAACAGGGTAGTAAAGGCATTACCACGACCGTCAAAGGCTGTGTGCAGAGGCCCAAGACCCAGCTCAACTTCTGCAACAACAGTGTCACGTGGCTGAATCTTATCAGCAAACAACTCATCAAACTTAGCCAGTTCGAAGACAGTTACTGTCGGAGACAACTTACCGTTAGCAACCGCGTACTTACCACCGGGAGCGGTGTTAATACCGTGCGGGTTCTTAGCTACTGGCACATAACGAGTCAGCTCAGAACCTTTACGACCATCAACTACAGGCACGTCAGAGCCTGGCAGAGTGATAAATTTGCCAGCTTTAACCGCAGCTTCGATACGTTCGATATTAAAGATAACCAGGTGGTCACGCTCATTACGCATAGAGCCCGGAAGGTCAATTGCGCCTTCAGAGTTGTAGCAGGTAGAGAACGCATACTTACCCGTGTAGTCAGCATCTGTATTATCCAGGTTGCCATCTACGATTACCTGCCATGAAACATCCATGGACTCAGCATCCAGAGCGTTAAACATGGTGTAGTAACCTTCTACATCATCCATATTCAGGCCGTTGTTAGGATGCGGCATACGGAATTCAGCGTTAGCGAAGATGTACTTGGTATAAGGTACTTTCTGTACACGCAGACCGTGGATCGCCTGACAGTTTGGAATAGTAGTAATCTTATCAGTCTTCATAATATCAACGCGGATACGGGCCACACGGGTGTTGGCCTTATCGTTGATGAAAATATACTTACCGTCGTAATGACCATCAGTCATAGACATGTGTGGGTGGTGACAGTCACCGTTCAGAGGTGCATTCTCGCCCAACACTTCCTTACTTTCGTTGGTAATACCCCAACCTGTTGCACTGTCTACGTTGAAAACAGGGATTCGCATCAGCTCGCGCATAGAAGGCAAGCCCAAAACACGAACCTCGCCCTGATGACCACCACTCCAGAAGCCGTAGTACTCATCCAGCTCACCTGGTCCTACTATGTGCTTAGAATCTGTAGATGCATGCGCTACAGATGGCATCAGCGCACCACCCATCGTCGCGCCCATTGCAGCTGCACCACCAACCAGAGCAGCAGAGCCACCCAGAAACAGACGACGACTTAGTTTCACATGCTCGCTTGCTTGTGAGTCTTCAGCATCGATCTCAGGAAGGTTTTTGTCCTTAGGATCTATCATGGTTTGATCTCCACTAAAAATACGCCCAGCCTTATGACGAGGCGGTGTTTTATTTAGGCGCCTGACCGTACCGTCAGGTCGTCAATTTCTACTGCCGGAATTTTACCTAAAGCAGCTTCTTGCTTAGCTTTTTTACGCTTTTTCTGTACCAGCGGAGGACACTTGTCATCCCGGTAATAAGTTACCTGGCAATCCAGACACTGATGGCACTCATTAGCATTGATAGTGCCGTCCGGATGGATCGCCTGAATCTCACATTCATTTGCACAGATCTTACATGGCTGGCCACATTCTTTACGGCGCTTGAGCCAGTCGAACAGACGCAGACGGGCAGGAATAGCCAAGGCTGCACCCAGTGGACAAACATAACGGCAATACACTTTACGGGTAAATATGTTGATCACTAGCAGGAACACCGCGTAGAACACATAACCCCAATCACGGTGAAACTTAAGCAAGAATGTTGTTTTAAAGGGCTCAATTTCAGCAAAACGCTCGGCCTGAGACAAAGACTCCAACGAGATAGCAAACAATCCCAACAGAATTATATATTTCAACGCCCACAAACGTTCATGTACCGCAAATGGCAGGTCATATTGTTTAATCTTAAGCTTACGGGCCAGCTCATTGATCAGCTCCTGTGCCGCACCAAACGGGCACAACCAGCCGCAGAAAATACCTCGTCCCCAGAGCAACATAGTCATCGCAGTAAAGCCCCAGAGGATGAACAACATCGGATCAAGCAGAAACAGATCCCACTGAAAGTCGCCCTGAAACGCATTCATAAAGGTAAAGACATTCACCACCGACAACTGACCCAGGGCGTACCAGCCGATAAAGACCACCGTGAACACCAGATATACTCGACGAATACCGTGCATCAGTCGTGGATAACGGACCAGCACATCCTGAATAAAAATCACAATAAACAGGATAGCAAGCGCCACTGTCAGTACGATAATCTGAAATGCCCGCTCTTTCCATATTGATACCCAAAGCGCTTCAGGCTCTGGCTCAATAATTGGCTCAGGTCGGTCCAGATACTTTTCAGGCGTGAGATAGTCTGCCTGGAAGCTAGTAAAAACACTTTCCAATGCACCTTTCTGACGACGAACCAACAACTCCAACTGCCAAGGGCTACCCAGATCAAAATCATACTGATCGCGAATGATAAAGATGGCCATCTCACGGAAACCCGGAAAGCCATCAATATAGACATCATCAAGACGGTAGTAATCGGTATCATGGAAACTGATCGACTTACCATCTTGCTGCAATTGAGTTCGATCAAAGATACCCCCGCGTACGTAGCCATTGCCCTTGAACGAGTACTGGCCTTTACCCATAACAGCAAGCGCCTGATCACCTTCACCTAGCTCACCCATCAGCCAGTCATACTCAACATCACCCAGTAAATTACGACCAATAGTCGGGATATTAAGTGGCGCATAGTACATATCGATAAACATGCGCTGCTGTTCTTCAGCAGTAGGGTTACCCTTAGTCGCTGTTGCAGTCCCCTCAAAGGCTTTATCAATATCACCTTCAATCAACATCAGACGACGAACCGAGCCATCTCCGGTCAGCGTAGTCCAGTCTGCTTTAACAAACTGACCTGGTTTTATGGTTGCAGGAGGCGTGATCGCCTGTTCCGACAGCCCCGCAATACCCAGAACCTGAGCAAACTTGCGGGCCGAGCGCATAATCGCTTCATTTACCACTATCACGGTGACAGTAGCACCGGCTATCACATCGACATTCAATACATCTTCGTTATTACCAGCACCGACACGAACTTTATCGGTCACGTGCAGCCCTTCATAAGCAGCTACAAAATCAAACAACTTCTGTTCAGGAATACCGACCAGCAGGATCGGTTCATGGTGTTCCAAAACCCGGGTTGCAAGAATCCCCCCATCGATATCCATCACCACCAGAGTATTTACCGGCTTACCAGAATATGCAGGAATTTTAACGACATCATCGGTTTCAAAACCATAGCCCAGCACTTCATCGCCTTTATAGGCAGTCCAGGCAAGCGGCTTATCGGCAAGCACTGGCAGTTTTTCACCAATGGAGGTGGCTTGGGGGAAAGCTCGGGTAATGGTGTCCAGTTTTTGCTCATCGGTCACTGTCACCATCGCTGATACAACGGGTGAAATAAGGCATGTTGTTATCATGAAAAGCAGTGACAACAGGTACTGTTGGAGTGAACGAGAATACGATTTCATTGCTGCTATCCCTGAGGCATATAACTTATATCTTGAAGAAGGCGACTCATGTGTATCCAATAAACTAAAACGGATCTACAACACAGGGCCTGGTAGTTCTATACAATGCTGCTAATCCAACAACTCTGTAATAGTAAACTTCATTAGCTTGTCCTGTTTCAATTTGAAACGGATCTTTTGCCCCGGTTGAAGATCGGTAACGGAGAGCCCTTCGGACAGGTTAAATTTCATCTGCATCGCCCCCATATTCCACAGAGGGATGGGCTGATGTCGAACAATGATCTGCTTGGAATCTACAAGAATGCGTTGAACAATACCTTCGGTAACGACCTCATCAGCTATCATATTCATCGAGGAATGGTTATCGGATGATTTTACCGCAGCGTGCTGTAATATTTGCTTATTGCCTTCGCTACTTGCGTGAGAATGATGCTGCATATCCTGCGCAAAAACCGGAAAGCTGATCAAAGTGAGGGTCGTGATCAGAGCAATTAAACGAGAACCTTTAAATCTAAAACTCACCACAGACTCCCTAATCTGTTTTTAGGTGCGACAAATTGCCACACCCGAACAGTATCAAGGATAGTACATACTTGACTTGATAATTATCAACCAAAAAAAAAAATCAAAAGAGGTATGCTGGCGTCAAGGTAGTATTGACAGCAAGCCTATTGAAGAAGCTGATCACCTGTACTCTCAGCTTCAGACAATGACTCAATTAACAGGAAAGAAAAGCGCTGAAAATGCTATTGCATTATACAGATTATTCAATAGCTACAGATCTTAAATACAATGGATGAATTCAAAGTCTGCTGGGGTCAGGATTCGCTCAACGGATCGGGTATAGCAAGGGTTAGCCATTCAGCCGCAAATTCATTAGCCGGTACAGGTCGACTAAACAGGTAACCCTGACCAAAATCACAGCCAATTAGCTTTAGCAACTGCGCCTGTTCTTCGGTTTCAACCCCTTCCGCAATCACTTTGATGCCCAGAGTATGGGCCATCACGATAATCGCTTCACAGAGTACAAAGTCGTGGGAATCGGATTTTAAGTTACTGACAAAACTCTTATCAATCTTAAGATAATCGATATGAAACTGTTTCAGATAGGCCAGTGAAGAGTACCCGGTACCAAAATCGTCAAGCGAGACCTGGATACCCTGATCCCGGAACTGTAACAGCTTATCAGTGACCTCTTTACCCATTTCCATCAACAGGGTTTCTGTAATTTCAATACAGATATTTTCTGGTTTAAGCCCTGAAGACAACAAGCTGCTAAACCAGTCAGGCTTGATAGAGTTATCATCTTTGTACTGTACCGGAGAGGTATTGATAGAGACCTGTAGATCGGTACCGTAATGCGCTTTCCAGACCGAAGTTTGTCGAATCACCTCAGCAAAAACCCAATTGCCGATACTGACTATCAACCCTGTCTCTTCTGCTAAAGGAATAAAGTCCATCGGCGGAATCTGCCCTTTAGGATGATTCCATCTTAACAGGGCTTCAGCTTTAACCACTGACCCACTTTTAAAATCAATAATCGGCTGATAGTAGAGTTCCAATTGCTCTAGATTGATGGCTTCACGCAACTCATTAAGCA
>JAGPUU010000012.1 GCA_018067325.1 Amphritea sp. | reverse complement strand
CAACGAGCAACGAGCAACGAGCAACGAGCAACGAATCAGCTTTCTCGTTGCTGCATATAACGCTCAACCGTATCTACGACAGCCTGTGTTTGGCTATCAACTTCCAGATTGATCATGTCGCCTGGAGAGGATGCACCGAACGTGGTTACCGTTAAGGTTTCCGGTATCAGATAAACATTAAACAGAGTGTCTTTTACTTCGCCGATGGTCAGGCTACAACCGTTCAGAGCGACAAAGCCTTTAGGCAGAATATATTTCATCAGCTCTGGCTCAGCTTCAAACCAGATGATGCGGTTGTCCTGAGGCTGCTCAATTTTACTGATAGCTGCCTGGCCGTGAATATGTCCGGAAAGAAGGTGTCCGCCTATCTCATCGCCAATTCGGGCCGCACGTTCAAAATTTACCTTGTCGCCGGGTTTTAATACACCCAAATTTGTCACTTTCAGGGTTTCCATAATCAGATCGAACTTTACCTGGTTGTCGGTAAAGGCTGTGATTGTCAGGCAGGTACCATTAACCGCGATACTGGCGCCGGTTTGGAGGTTGTCGCAGTGCTTTTTTGGAAGCTCTAGTGTTAACTGCATGAACTGATTTTTAATAACTGTCGTAACAACAGTAGCAGTGCCTTGAACAATACCGGTGAACATAATTATTCCTGTTAATACCTGACTGGGCTATGTTTATAGAGGCAGATTGCGTTGATTGCAATGTTTAAGGGAAGTGCGAATAAATCTAATCTGTCTTCTGCGTGCAATATTACGGTTAGTACCCAAAGGGCATAATAGTGCGCGAAAGACAGCGTAACTAAATGTTCGTACCCTACATCAAGGAGATGTATATGAAGGTTCTTATCAGTGGTGCAACAGGCTTTATAGGCCGTCACCTTGTATCGAGGCTTCAGGAACATAACCATGAACTGGTTATCTGGGCACGTTCTGATAGTAAAGCGAGAAAATTGTTCGGCGACTCAGTTACGGTTGTTACTGATCTTGAGCAGATAGACAGTGGCGAACAGATTGACGGAATTATCAATCTTGCCGGTGAAGGGATTGTTGATAAGCGCTGGAATGTGGAACGTAAGCAAGAGATCTTAAATAGCCGTATTGAGACCACAGAAGCCTTAATGGATCTGATAAAACGGCTGGAGCGGAATCCGGATGTGCTAATCAGCGGTTCTGCAATCGGTTATTACGGTTGTCGCAGTGATGATGTTCAGCTGGATGAACGGGGTAAGGTTGTCGATGATTTTTCTCATCAGCTATGTAAAAACTGGGAATTAGCAGCGCTAAAGGCGCAGGCATTCGGTGTCAGGGTTTGTCTGATCAGAACAGGCATTGTATTGGGGGAGGGGGGCGCGTTATCAAAGATGCTGCCTGCTTTCCGTCTAGGTCTTGGAGGGCCGATTGCCCGTGGGACTCAGTGGATGTCCTGGATTCATATTGATGATCAGGTCGAAATTATCAGTATGATGCTGGCTCAGCAACAGTATGCCGGGGCCTATAACCTGACCGCTCCGGGGGCTGTGACTAACGATGAATTTACCCGGGAGCTGGCTTCCGCGCTTAGTCGTCCAGCTTGGTTTCGTGTACCGGCTGCGATGCTGGAATTACTGATGGGGGATGGCAGTGAACTGTTGATTAAAGGTCAGAGAGTCCACCCTGAGCGGTTGTTAAAATCAGGCTATAAGTTTGCCTTCCCAGACCTGCCATCCGCTCTGCATCAGGTGCTTGAACCAACGGAGCGGGATTAAGCTCGGGGCGTGATTACTCCTGAACAACCTCTTGAAGTTGGTTTTCCCGGATATGCATCAATGCGGACGCCAAAAGGTCACCAGACCAGTGACCTGCCTCAGAACCGTTGATATAGCCTTCCATATCGATCAACAGCAACTCCAGAGTCTTACTGTTATTCAGGTCGCTCAGGTCGAGGCTGTCGTTGAACTGGTTGTGGGGCCAGAACAATCGGGCCCAGTCGAGCATCAATAGCCGTGCTTCCAGCGGCATATCCTTATTACAGGCATCCACCACTTTACTGAAGGCAAGTTGCTCTTCCTGAATCATTTGATTAAGTTTGTGGCTCTCGTTTACCGGACTGTTGCCTTGGGTGGTTTCAGGTTTAGGTTGCTGAACTTCAGGCGCCAGCTGCTTACGTCGTTGGGATGAAAAACTATAGAGCCAGCCGAGGGATGTGATAATGGCTACCGATGCCAATAACCATACAAGTAGGCGAATGCTGCCACTCTTTTCAATCGGTGCCGGTTTATCTGCCGGTAGTTCCATCACAGCCTGCCCCGTCTCAGTTATGGTCGCTGTTTCTGTTGTTGCCAGAGCTGCGGGAGTAACGGCTACAATCGCTTTGGGGCGCGCAGGCTCAACCCGAAGTACTATCTGAGGCAGGCTGGCTTTCTCACTTTTATCCGAAGTGATATTCCACCAGGGAATTGTGATCTCCGGGAGTGTTATTTCTCCACGCTCAGCGGGTGTTATACGAATAGTTTCTGTACGGCTGCTGACTATCCCTTTGGGAGTGGTTTTTTGTTCCAGACTGACATCTTCAATCTCTATGCTGGCCAATTCATTGCGAAGTGAAATGAGCGAGGGTAGCTGCTCTGCTAATAGTCCCTCGGCACTGATTTTTAGTGTACGGGTCTGACTTTCACCTAAGGCAAGGTTATTGGGTGCCGTCGTAAGGTCTTCGAGTGTTAGTCTGGTTGCTGGAAGCCAGTAGCCACGAATTTTTTGACTCACCAGGGGGAGAACATCAATCTGAATAGGGTCTGAGTTCAGCTCAGGGGTGCCTGGTCCGGCACTGAAATGAGCGGCTGGAATTGACAGTTGACCCGCTTGCTCGGGAAAGAACGCGTAGTTTTGCTCGACAACCTTATAGGTCTGATCGTTTATCTCACGGGTGTATTGTAGCTTTTCGCCTAGTGGAACTATCACTATTCCGCTGATCAGGGGTTCTGAGAGAGAGGCCATCGGCGGAAGATCGTCGAGATGAAACAGTCGTTGGCTATAGAGTAACTGGCTGTTCTGGTAGACCTCATAGCCGTCCACCGCACTTTCTAAGTAAGCATCCTTACTAATGATTGCTGCCGCTCCCGTATCTCCAGCAACACTGATTAGTAGTGGTTGGCTAAACTCATTATTAAACTGAAGGGGCGGGATTTGGAGCTCACCTGAGTGCCGAGGTCTCAAGAGGATTTTCCAGCGGGTTGTGTATTGATTTGCCCCGTTAGCGAAGCTGGAAACGGTCATCTGCTTACTGCCGAGAAAGTGAAAATCGCGGGTCAGGGGGGAAAAGTCCGGACGGCCTGAAGCCCTTTGGTCTACTTCAACGGTAAGGCGTAGCGCTTCACCTTCAGCCACCGAGTAACGGTCTGAAGAAACGCTAACCTGGGCTAAAACCGGCAGCGCGATGAGTGCAATAAAACCGGCAGTGATGGTACGGACTGAATGAAACTGAAACGACATAAGCGGGTTTATCTCTGGTAAGCACTATCAACAACAGGCAACAGTTACATTTTCGCTCTGAATCAGGGCTTGGTGTTCATTGCTGCTACCCTAGCATAACTGAAGAATATGGGTAAAAGATATATTTTAGGCCTTCATAAGCCGTTGTTTTTACTATACTCAAATAGATCTCTTTAACTTACTCGGTTGTCTTTATTCAGGGGTATACATGGCTCAGGGAATTCGAGAAACGCGAACGGCAATATTAGCAACACTCTCCCGTCAGATTAAAACCCGTTTGCAGGGTAAACGAGCGGTTCAGGTGCAGGCTTTTGCAGACCATTTTTATGCCACTTTAGCCGATGAAGATATTTTTCATTGGCGTAGTGACGACCTCTATGGTTCTACTCTCTCTGCCTGGGAGTTTCTCCAGGAATACTCTTCTGGGCAACCTAAAATTCGGGTATTCAATCCTGATGTTGAACAGCACGGCTGGCAGTCTGTCCACACTATTGTTCAGGTTCTGAGTGACGATTTACCCTTTACGATGGATTCTCTTCGGGTTGAGCTAAGTCGCCGCCATCTGGGTATTCACGGGGTTCATAACTCTGTATTGAGTCTCAAGCGGGATGAAAATAATCTTTTTTCTGGTTTTCTTAGCAATACCAGTCGCTCGAAAAGTGTGCATCATGAAACCCTTATCACTCTGGAGATTGATCGCCATACCGGGGCTGAATTACTCAATGATCTACAAATTGATCTGGATGATGTTCTGTACCAGGTGGGGATAGTGGTTAACGACTTTGAGTCAATGGAGAATAGCCTTGATGAATTGTTGCAGATGTATGATCAGATTGAACCTGAAAAGCGCCCTGTAGGCTTAGGGGAAACAAGGGAGTTCGTTAGCTGGCTGAAATTGCATTTTACCTTTCTTGGCTATGATGAGTATAAGCTCACTCGAAAGGGCAGTAAAAAGTTAGAAGTGGTTCTGGGCAGCCAGCAGGGGCTGCTGAAATACTGCGATGAATATTGCCGGGCGGAGCTGGTTGATGACTCGTTGCGTGAAAAGGCTCAGTTTTCATTGATTCCTGAGCTGCTCTCATTTACTAAGTCACCCAGTAAATCCCGCGTTCACCGACCCGCTTATCCTGACTATATCACTCTGAAACGTTTCGATAATATGGGGCGTGTGACAGGAGAAAGTCGCTTTCTCGGGTTATATACATCAGATGTCTATCTCGGGAATTCACGTCAAATTCCAGTCGTTAGAGAGAAAGTAACAGCCGTTTTATCCCGCTCTGAACGGCATGAGAACGGACATGACTGGAAGGAGCTGCAGCAGATTCTCGAAGTTCATCCAAGGGATGATCTGTTTCAGGCCAGCATCGATGAACTTTATGAAACAACAATAAGTATTCTTCATATTCACGAGCGTCGTCAGATTCGCCTTTTCCTGCGGCGAGATAAGTTTGGTCAGTATGTTTCCTGTTTGGTTTACGCCCCGCGTGATGTTTACAGCACCGAGTTTAGATTACGGGCTGAGCAGATGCTTCTGGCTGAACTTAATTGTAATCGTGCGGAGTTTAATACCTATTTTTCTGAATCTATTTTAGCCCGCACTCACTTTATTTTGCGCAGTGATCAGATGATTCCCGAGAATATTGATGTGGATGCTCTGCAGCAAAAGATCCGTCAGGCTGCCAGAAGCTGGTCAGATGAATTGTATGATTCGCTTATTGAAACTCTGGGAGAGGAGCGGGGAATTGTTGCGTTTAATCAATTCGGTCGAGGGTTTCCTTCCAGTTATAAAGAGGATTCTCCCGCCCGGACTGCCGTAGTCGATATACAACATATGCAGAAGCTGAATACTGATCGCCAGTTATCACTTAGTTTTTACAGTGCGCTGGAAAAAAAGACCAGTGGCTACAATTGTAAGCTGTTTAATCTTGGAGCCCCTTTACCCCTTTCTGATATTTTGCCCATTTTAGAAAACCTTGGATTACGGGTTATTGATGAGCATCCTTATGCGATAAATAGCCATCAGGACACTGTCTGGATACATGACTTCAGTTTGCAAAGCAGTATGGCTATCCGACATGCCCCACAAGATATGAAAAAGGTATTCCAGGATGCTTTTATGCAGATCTGGGCGGGTAATGCCGCCAATGATAAGTTTAACCGTTTAGTCCTTATGGGAGGACTCACCTGGCGGCAGGTAGATCTGTTACGGGCTTATGCCGCCTATATGAAACAGATACGTTTTCCGCTGATAGGTAGCGCGATCAGTAACACCCTGACCGCGCATAGTGAAATTGCTGAACAGTTGATCGCGCTGTTTGATGCCAAATTTAATCCTGAGAAGCAGAGTGAAACTAACTCCTTACTGCTTGAGCAGCAGTTGCTTAAGAGTCTTGATCAGGTTGAAAACCTGAATGATGATAAAGTGATTCGTCAGCTTATTGCGTTGATTAAAGCGACGCTGCGTACCAATTTTTATCAGTTAGATAGTCAAGGGAAGGCAAAACCCTATCTTGGGTTAAAAATGAGCCCGGCTGAAATTCCCAATATCCCTGAACCTTGTCCGATGTTCGAAGTATTTGTTTTTTCTTCTCGTTTCGAAGGAGCTCATCTTCGGGGAGGCAAGGTCGCTCGGGGCGGTTTGCGCTGGTCCGATCGTTACGAAGATTACCGTACAGAAGTGCTGGGATTGGTAAAAGCGCAGCAGGTGAAAAACTCAGTCATTGTTCCAGTGGGAGCCAAGGGTGGCTTTGTTGCCAAACGCCTTCATCCACAGATGAGCCGGGAGGAGTGGCAGTCAGAGGGTGTTGAGTGTTACCGCCAGTTTATCAGTGCGCTGCTGGATCTAACCGATAATCTGGTGGATGGAGAGGTTATTCCGCCTTCCAATGTCGTACGTTTCGATGAGGATGATCCTTATCTGGTGGTTGCTGCAGATAAAGGGACAGCTACATTTTCTGATATAGCTAATGAGATCGCCCGGCAGTATAACTTTTGGCTGGATGATGCGTTTGCGTCTGGAGGCAGCCAGGGTTATGACCACAAGAAAATGGGTATTACGGCAAAAGGGGCCTGGGTATCAGTTGAACGTCACTTTAGAGAGTTAGGTGTCAATATTTCGCAGACTGATTTTAGTGTCATCGGTGTGGGAGATATGTCCGGTGATGTTTTTGGCAATGGGATGTTGCTTTCAAAGCACATTCGTTTGCTGGCGGCCTTTAATCATCTGCATATATTTGTTGATCCTGCGCCAGACGCAGCCCAAGGCTGGCAAGAGCGAGAGCGGCTGTTCAATCTGCCTCGGTCGGGCTGGAATGATTATGATAAGAAATTGATTTCAAAAGGTGGTGGTGTCTTTAATCGCAGTGCTAAATCGATTCAGATCACTCCTGAGATGAAGCATGCCTTTGATATTACAGAGGATCGCCTGCCTCCTAATGAACTGATATCTTGCCTGCTTAGCGCCCCGGTAGATCTATTGTGGAACGGTGGTATAGGTACTTATATCAAAGCCAGTGATGAAACTCATGAGATGGTTGGAGATAAGGCCAATGATAGTTTACGCATCGATGCCAAGGGTCTTCATTGTCGTGTTATCGGGGAGGGCGGCAACCTTGGTGTTACTCAGCGGGCCAGGATGGAGTATGCACGCTTTTTTGGCCGGATGAATACTGATTTTATTGATAATGCAGGAGGTGTTGATTGTTCCGATCATGAGGTCAATATCAAGATTCTGCTTAACCATGTTGTAGAGAGCGGAGATCTTACGCAAAAACAGCGTAACCAATTACTCTTCGAGATGACCGGTGAAATCAGCCAGTTAGTACTGATTAATAATTATCGTCAGGTTCAGGCAATCAGCTTGGAGCAAATTCATGCGGTGAACGGGATGGGGGAGAACCGTCGCTACATTCAGGATCTTGAGCAGCGAGGGCAGTTAAACCGCCGACTTGAATTTCTTCCCGAGGATGAGGCACTGACAGAGCGACAGGTTGAAGGGGTAGGTCTTACCCGTCCTGAGTTAGCGGTTCTGGTCTCATACAGTAAGGGGGAGCTGAAACAACAGTTATTGGATTCACAAACCCCCGATGATCCATATATGGGTAGAGAGTTGGCGACCGCTTTCCCCAGGCGTTTAATCGAACCTTATCAAGAGTTTCTACAACAGCACCCATTGAAACGAGAGATTATCTCGACCCAGTTAGCCAATAATATGGTTAATTACATGGGATTTAAATTTGTCGATCGTTTGCGCTCATCCACCCGTTCAGGGATTGACCGTATTGCGCGTGCGTATGTATTGGCCCGGGAAGTTTTTGATCTTCAGAATATTTGGTTACGGATAGAAGCGTTAGACTATCTGGTGGAAGCGAACATACAACTGGCGATGATGAATGAACTTCAGTACTTGGTGCGTAGGGCAACACGGTGGTTCGTGGTCAATCGCAGTGAAAATGAAACGATCTGTGAGAAAGAGGTCGAACTTTATCGTGTGACTATCAGTGAGATTGCCGGTCAGTTAGGGCGCTACCTTTGTGGCCAGCCAAAACAGGACTGGCATGAAGCTTATGAGCGTTATGTTGATGCCGGGGTGCCTGAGGATCTGGCCGCTATGATTGCTGGAAACCGGTGTTTGTATACTGTTTTGAATATCATCGATGTGGCAGGTGCAAACGATCAACCGGTTGAACGTGTAACCGAAACTATGTTCAAGGTTGGGGAAAGATTACATCTACACTGGTTGAATAGCCGGTTGAACGAACTGGAACGGGGCAATCAGTGGCAGTCACTGGCGCGCGAGTCCTTCCGTGATGATATTGATAACCAGCAGCGAATTATCGTGTCTGCTGTACTCAGATATGCCGCCGAGGATGATGTTCTTGAGAGTTGGTCTGCTCAGCATGAACAACCGCTTGCGCGCTGGCTGCAGCTTATCAGTGAGCTTAAAGCTGCAGAGAAGCCGGATTATGCAATGTATACAGTAACTATTGCTGAATTGGTGGAATTGGGGCGAAGCTGCCAGTAGAATACTGCCGACTGCTTTCTAAGTGCCGGGGGCTTTGGTTATACCCGGGCTTAGTGTCATCTTTCAATTCTAATCAGATCTAAAATATGCAGCACATTGTCGTTGATATAAGTTTGTCTTCAGATGAATATTTGGCCCATTATCGGCAACAGGTACGTGATGTTGTTGCGATAAGCCGGGATGGTAGACGAGTTCGCTTTCCTTCATCGTTATTGCAGCCCTACCTCCTGCATAACGGGATTCAAGGTAGTTTTCGGATAAGTTTTACCGATTCTGGAAAATTCAATAGCATAGAGCGGCTCTGATTTTTTTACAGGGCTTGCTGCTTTGCATATAATGCCCGCACATTAATTCGACTAACGGAATCCCATGCTCTATCAAGCTGCCCGATCTTTGTTATTTAAGCTCGATCCAGAAACGGCCCACGACCTGTCTTTGAATAGTCTGAACCTGATGGCTAATTTGGGATTGAGTTCTCTCTGTTCAAGCAAAAAGCTCAGTTCGCCGGTTGAAGTGATGGGGATTCAGTTCCCTAATCCGGTTGGTCTGGCGGCGGGTCTGGATAAAAATGGCATAGCAATCGATGGCATGGCTGCGTTAGGATTTGGTTTTGTTGAGGTGGGTACCGTTACACCGCGTCCTCAGCCAGGTAATCCTAAACCAAGAATGTTTCGTATCCCCGAGCACCAGGCGATTATCAATCGGATGGGTTTTAATAATCAGGGTGTAGATACACTGCTGGCGAATATCGAAAAAAGTCGATTTCAGGGTATTCTGGGTATCAATATTGGTAAGAACTTTGATACCCCGGTTGAAAATGCTACGGATGATTATCTGATCTGTATGCGCAAAGTGTACGATAAAGCTTCCTATATTACGGTTAACGTATCATCGCCTAACACACCGGGACTTCGCTCCTTGCAGTTCGGGGACTCCCTGAATGAATTGTTGGCGGCACTCAAAACAGAGCAGGCAAAGCTGGCTCAGCTTCATGGTAAGTATGTTCCTGTAGCGGTTAAAATTGCACCGGATATGAGTGAAGATGAGTTTGGTCTGGTTGCTTCCGCACTTAAATCATATGAGATGGATGGTGTTATCGCGACGAATACCACACTGTCACGTGAAGGTGTAGAAGACTCTCCTGTTGCCGCAGAAGCGGGTGGTTTGAGCGGCGTGCCGGTACGAAATGCATCGACTAAAGCTATACGGGTGTTGGCCCGTGAGTTGGATGGTGCCCTACCTATTATCGGTGTGGGTGGTATTACCAATGGCTTTGATGCTGCTGAAAAGATAGAAGCCGGCGCTTCCTTGGTGCAGGTATACTCTGGATTTATCTACCGAGGCCCCGAACTGATCACGGAATCGGTTAAAGCGATTGCGGAGCTTAATGCCAAGGCTTAATTTAGTTTAATGAAGGTTTACCAATGCAAGAAAGGCTCCCTGGGGAGCCTTTCTTTTTTGTTCTTTCCACCCAAATTAAAGTGGGTTCGTTAATGGAGAGATGGGTTAATGTTTATAGCTGAGACACCCGATTGACCATTCCAGTGGGCTTCCCGGCCTTCTCGCCAACCACTCATCCAGTGGCTACGTAGGTCTAGAATATTGACTGGGCACTCGTCTCTAGATTTGCCGACGATCCCGGCTTGAAAACCGCGGTTGAAAAGTACTGAAGAACGATCACGTTTTTGTCTCTTCATAAGACAGCCTCTCTGGTTCTTTATATTTTTCGATAGGTTACTGAATGTGACGTGCTTAACAGTGAAATAGTATTTAGTCATTTCAGCGAATCTCTGCCGTCTCAGTAAACCTGGTTTTTGTGACTTACTTGCTCCTATTGTTTGTGTTGCCTTGTTTCGTTACTTAGCTTGTCTGTCATAGTTTGTTAAATTCGACTATGAACTTCACAGAATTTCACAATGGCGGAAATAAGATTGGGTGTGTAATTAAAAAAAGATATTAAAGATAGTGTCTTAATAGAATTACTATAAACGCAACTGCAACAATAGTTATGACTTCAATGGCTTGCAAAGCATCTTCAAACTATAAAATTCGGAATGAAAAAAATTCACTTTAATGACAATTGCTTTGAAATCTAATCTTAGTCATTGGTCTTAAAAGCGTTTGCCGTTAATATGCGCATACTAATTTGAGGTATTCCCCGCATATGAAATTCTTTGCTACCTGCCCTAAAGGGCTGGAACCTGTCCTGTTTGATGAACTTCAGGCCCTGGATGTTGAAACGCCAAAGCAAACCCTGGCCGGGGTCTATTTTTCCGGCGGGCTTGAAGCGGCATATCGAGCCTGTTTGTGGTCGCGGGTAGCGAACCGAATTTTGTTGGAATTAAAGCGTTGTCCGGCAGAAACAGCAGAAGAGCTTTATCGTGGCGTGCAAGAAGTTACCTGGTTGGATCATATGCGTCCGGAAGGTACTTTGCTGGTTGATTTTACCGGTCAGTCAGAGGGGATTAATCACAGTCGCTTTGGTGCACAGAAAGTCAAAGATGCGATCGTTGATCAGATTCGGGATGCAACCGGGCGTCGTCCATCGGTTGAGCGTCAGAAGCCAGATCTGCGGGTCAATGTGCATTTGCAGCGCGGTGAAGCAACAATCGCGATCGACATTTCAGGCGATAGTCTTCATCGACGTGGATACCGTTTAGATGCGGGTCAGGCACCGATGAAAGAAAACCTTGCCGCAGCACTTTTATACCGTTGTGGCTGGCCGGACAAAGCGTCTCAGGGACAGGCTTTACTTGATCCTATGTGTGGCTCAGGTACTTTGCTGATCGAAGGCGCTCTGATGGCTGCGGATATAGCGCCAGGATTGACGCGTCGAAATTATGGTTTTACTTTTTGGACTCAACACAATAACACTATCTGGCAAGCTCTCCTGGCTGAAGCCGAAGAGCGGCGTGAAGCGGGCCTGAAGCGGGTTAGAAACCGCTTTGAGGGCTTTGATGCAGACGCCAAGGTATTGAGTCATGCCCGTGAGAATGCTCGCCGTGCAGGGGTTGAGGAGCTTATCCATCTCGAGCGACGAGATCTGTCCAAGCTATCGCGCCCGGCCTCCGATGAGCATGGGCTGGTAATTACAAACCCTCCCTACGGAGAGCGCCTGGGGGATGAGCCTACACTGTTCTTCCTTTATCAACATCTTGGCGAGCGCTTGAAATCTGATTTTGCCGGTTGGCAGGGGGCGGTGTTTACTGGAAACCCTGAGTTGTGCAAGATGATGAAGCTGGCGTCTGATAAGACTTATAAGCTTTACAACGGAGCAATACCGAGTCAGTTACAGATCTTTAACATTCGGGCTCGCCAGGAGCCAGAGGTTTTAGTTGCGGCGCAACCTGAAGTCAAAAAATCAGAAGTCGTACAGCCTGAAGCTGAACAAGCGGGAGCCGAACAAACGGGAGTTGAACAAACGGGAGTTGAAACTAGCTCTGACGTCAGAATCGCTCCGGTTGAATTGAGTGACGGCGCGCAGATGCTGGCTAACCGTCTGAAGAAAAACCTGAAACAATTTGGTAAATGGGCAAAGCGCCAGGATATAAGTTGCTATCGTTTATACGATGCGGACCTGCCGGAGTACTCGGCCGCGATAGATCTTTATAACGATTGGGTTCATGTTCAAGAGTATCAGGCGCCTAAGAGTGTCGATGTAGTGAAAGCTTTTGCGCGGTTGCAAGAGATTATTGCTGTGCTTCCTTCTGTACTGGGTATCCCTGCTGAAAAAATTGTTTTGAAGCAACGTAAGCGGCAACAAGGGACTAACCAGTATGAAAAGCGTGATCAGACTGAGCGTTATTTTGATGTGAACGAAGGGGGTTGTCGGATTCTGGTGAATCTGGAGGATTACCTTGATACCGGGTTATTTCTGGATCACCGACCTATTCGTTTGCAAATACAGCAGGAGGCGAAAGGAAAAGACTTTCTGAACCTGTTCAGCTATACCTCAACGGCGTCTCTTCACGCTGCTAAGGGAGGCGCACGTTCGACTACCAGTATTGATATGTCAGCTACTTACCTGGGCTGGGCGCGGAAAAACTTTGCGCTGAATGGCTTTGCTGAAACACAGAATCAGTTTATTCAGGAAGATTGTATTAAGTGGCTAAAAGGTCAGAAGGGCCAAAGTTACGATCTGATTTTCATGGATCCGCCGACCTTCTCAAATTCTAAGCGTATGCATGATGTACTGGATATTCAGCGGGACCATGCTGAATTGATTAAATTGGCGATGGGCTTGCTACGCCCAGAGGGCAAATTGATTTTCTCTACAAACTATCGTCGCTTTAAGATTGATTTACATTTGGCGGAGGAATATCAGGTTGTGGATATCACCCGTAAGACAGTCGATCTTGATTTCAAACGGCATACAAAAATTCATCAGTGCTTTGAAATATCCGTGAACTCTAATGGCTAGTTAAACCGGCCTTTCTTAAGATTTAAGCTGTTTGGCTAAAATCCGCTCACATCGCTTAATAATGTATTAAAACCACCGCAAGGTGGTTTTTTTTGGTGCGAAATGATTGTTTGAGTTTGGTGCGCTTTTTGTTGGCATGGAACCTGCTTGTTAAGAGTGCACATTTATAGCGCAGCCAAAGCTTAAATCCCTGTGTCCCTTGTTATTGCATGACAGGATGCACAGAGAGGTGTCTTCTGGTTTCAGTAAAGATTACAAATTGCACCATATAGGTGCCTCTGAGCGTTTTTGAGTGCTTATTGGTATCAAAAGAGTGCATATGCAAATAGGAGAGCGACGTGGAAAGTGTTAATAGTGCCGTTGAGACACTGGTTCAGAGTTCTAATACTCTGTTTATTCTGATGGGTGCCATAATGGTATTCGCTATGCATGCAGGTTTCGCCTTTCTTGAGGTGGGTACTGTGCGTCAGAAGAACCAGGTAAATGCTCTGGTTAAGATTATGACTGACTTCGGTTTCTCAGCAGTAGCCTATTTCTTTATCGGCTATTGGGTTGCTTACGATGTGACGTTCTTCCAAGATGCAGAAACGCTGGCACAGAATAATGGTTATGAGCTGGTAAAGTTCTTCTTTCTGATGACGTTTGCTGCAGCGATTCCAGCGATTGTATCCGGCGGTATCGCTGAGCGTGCCCGGTTCTGGCCTTTTTTGCTGGCTTCGTCGCTAATCGTCGCTTTTGTCTATCCGTTCTTTGAAGGGATTATCTGGAACGGTAATTATGGTGTACAAGCTTGGATGGAGGCGTCCTTTGGTGCGCAGTTCCATGATTTTGCTGGTTCTGTAGTTGTTCATGGTGTTGGTGGCTGGTTGGCGCTGGTCGCTGTGATTATGTTGGGAATTCGTAAGGGGCGCTATAGAAACGGTCGGTTGGTGGCCTTTCCACCTTCGAATATTCCGTTTCTGGCACTAGGTGCCTGGATTCTCTGTATTGGTTGGTTTGGGTTCAATGTCATGTCTGCGCAGACGCTGGATGGAATTTCAGGTCTGGTTGCTGTTAATAGTCTGATGGCGATGGTTGGCGGGATTATCGTATCTCTGCTGATGGGTAAGAATGACCCCGGCTTTATTCATAACGGGCCATTAGCTGGATTGGTGGCAATCTGTGCGGGGTCCGATATTGTGCATCCAATTGGTGCGTTGATGATTGGTGGTATTGCCGGCGCATTGTTTGTCTGGATGTTTACCGTGGTACAGAATCGTTGGAAGATTGATGATGTGTTGGGTGTGTGGCCGTTGCATGGTCTGTGTGGTGCCTGGGGTGGTATTGCGGCGGGTATCTTTGGTGCTAACTCACTTGGAGGCTTAGGTGGCGTTAGTCTGATGTCGCAGGTGGTAGGTACGCTGATGGGTATTGGTGTTGCTCTTGTGGGTGGTGTTATTGTCTATGGTGCTCTTAAAGTCGTAATGGGGCTGCGCCTAGATGAGGAAGAGGAGTTTGATGGGGCGGATTTGGCCATTCACAAGATTGAGTCAATTTCTGAAGATTGATCTGTTGTAGTTTATCTTATGAATCTAAAAAACCGGGCTTGGCCCGGTTTTTTTATTTAAGCTTCGGCTAAGGCTTCATACCTCTGAGCTAGCAGTGTTAAAAGTGTGTCTGTTTATAAATCGTGCTCTTAGCACTGTAATGCTTGCCAGTAAAAGAAGTGAGCCGCTAATAAGCGCTAAAGGATTGCCCAGTAATGTAATGCAGGCGATACCGGCTGCAAGGTAGATAAAGGGTTGTTCTTCATAGAGCCACTGAGGTGTGTAGCTATCAAAAGCTCCACGGGATATTCGCGCTAGGAGTAAACGTTGTTCACGTCTATCCCTACGGCGATAATTAGAGCGTTTAATCCAGATGATACTGCCAAATATGTACAGCGCTAAGGCTGAAAGCAGGGCTGGGTTGCTGTTATTGAATAAACTAAGTAAGACGGCGCAAACGCCAATATAGAAGTAGGGCAGGCTCTCGTATAGGGGAGTCGGAAGCTTCATGGTATTTCGCCTCTGTTATAGATAACTTGAATCCCCATTCATCTAAATATTAGTATCTGTAGGGTTGTATTGGCATATTAAATACATGAAATATATTCATATTAATGTTTGTTTGTTGGTTTTGAGTGGGTATTACTGGAAGCAGTTTGTGGGAGATGCGGGCTTTTGCTTTCGATTTTGCAAGAGGTCAGGAGAGATTGTGATGCTTTTAGGATGATAAAATCAGGTAAAAAAAAGACCGCATTAAGCGGTCTTTTTTCGAAGCGTGATTACTTTTTTGGGTAATCGCGCTGGGTAGGTCCAGTGTACAGCTGACGCGGACGACCGATTTTGTTCGGGCTGCTGTGGAATTCACTCCAGTGGGAGATCCAGCCGATAGTACGGGATAGTGCGAAGATAACTGTAAACATGTTGGTAGGAATACCAATAGCCTTCAGAATAATGCCTGAATAGAAATCTACGTTTGGATAGAGCTTACGGTCAACGAAATAGTCGTCTTCCAGTGCAATCTGCTCAAGACGTTTTGCGATTCTAAGCAGTGGATCGTTTTCGATACCTAGCTCAGCCAGTACTTCGTCACAGGTCTGCTTCATAACCTTGGCCCGAGGGTCAAAGTTACGGTAAACCCGGTGGCCGAAGCCCATTAGGCGGAAAGAATCATCTGGATCTTTCGCGCGCTTGATATACTCTTCAATATTAGCTTCGTCGCCAATTTCATTAAGCATGGTCAGCACGGCTTCGTTTGCGCCGCCGTGGGCAGGGCCCCAAAGAGCAGCGATACCAGAAGCGATACAAGCGAATGGGTTAGCGCCAGAAGAGCCGGCAAGGCGAACAGTTGAAGTCGATGCGTTCTGCTCGTGGTCGGCATGTAGCAGGAAGATCTTATCCATGGCTTTAGCCAGTATTGGATTAGTTACATATGTTTCGCACGGGTTGCTATACATCATCTGCAGGAAGTTATCTGCATAATCCAGGTCATTACGCGGGTAAGTGAATGGCTGGCCGATGCTGTACTTGTAACACATTGCCGCAATCGTGGGCATCTTAGCAATCAGGCGGTACGCACATACTTCCCGGTGATGGGCGTCGTCGATATCCAGAGAGTCGTGGTAGAACGCAGACAGGGCGCCTACAACGCCGACCATGATCGCCATCGGGTGAGCGTCACGACGGAAGCCGTTAAAGAAATGGTTCATCTGCTCGTGAACCATGGTGTGCTTCTTAACGGTATCGACGAAGGTTTGTTTCTGTTCAGCTGTAGGCAGTTCGCCATTCAACAACAGGTAACAAGTTTCGAGGTAGTCCGAATTTTCTGCCAGTTGCTCTATCGGGTAACCGCCGTGTAGGAGTACACCTTTGCCACCATCGATGTAGGTGATTGAGGAATCACAAGCGGCAGTGGAAACAAAGCCGGGATCGTATGTGAACAGACCTTTACCGGTCAGAGCTCTAACGTCAACAACATCTGGGCCCATTGTTCCGGAATAGACGGGTAACTCAAAAACCTC
This sequence comes from Amphritea sp., assembly GCA_018067325.1. Taxonomy (GTDB): domain Bacteria; phylum Pseudomonadota; class Gammaproteobacteria; order Pseudomonadales; family Balneatricaceae; genus Amphritea. The sequence goes on along the minus strand of JAGPUU010000012.1, from coordinate 5,439 downwards.
ATCAATTCCATCGATTGTTAAGCGTGCTATCTTGTCAGCCATTATTGGCTCCTATCATTTCTGTTTATCTGAATGACTTTATAAATTATATCGGGATGTCTCTTGTTGCTGCAGGGTTTTCACCAGTGTTTGCAACGCTCGCAACCCTTAATTATTAGTCACAATCTAAGAGTCTTAGCTCGTAATAGGACCCAGACACTATAGAGAGTTAGGAATATTTGTCAATTCAATCAAAGCCCATTTTGCCGCAATGCAGCAAAGGTCTAACATGGTATGTATAAGCTCTATCAGGAAAGTGAAATCAGCTGAATAATCATTTAGTTGTAATGGAGGCGCGCAAGTAAAAAAAGTACTAGACAATAGGCTTATAATGGGTGTTGATTAATTGTATTGCGACAATTTGCTGGTATACTCCCGTTCCAGCTTACACCCTCATTCGGGATGGGTGTCGGCGTTGGACCGAGGTACTTATCTTTGTCTTTGAACACTACCTTTTAAACAACTTAGCTCTGCAACCGGGCTTAAAATAAGTGTGAACAAGAGCCGTGAACAAGAAAAGACCCGTAAATTTAGATCTACGAACTATCAAACAGCCAATTTCGGCTATCACTTCCATTCTGCACCGTGTGACAGGACTGGCGTTGTTCTTTGGCGCGTTCTTCATGCTGTATGCACTTGGAATGTCTCTTGAGTCTGAGCAGGGCTTCGATGCTGCTGAGCAGATGTTGACAGAGAGCTTCTTTGCGAAGCTGATTGCCTGGGGATTGGTTTCAGCGTTGCTGTATCACTTCTTTGCCGGTATCAAACATCTGGTGATGGATTTTGGTCATTGTGAAGAGTTGGAATGTGCGCAGTTGGCAGCCAAGGTAACCCTAGGCGTCTCTGCTGTTTCTATTCTGCTGGCAGGAGTATGGATATGGTAACTTCAATTACAAGTTTTGGCCGGAGTGGTCTTTACGACTGGATGATCCAGCGTGTTTCCGCTGTAGTGCTGCTTGCTTATACCATCTTTATGATTGGTTATATGCTGTTTGGTTCTGAACTGGACTATCAGCAATGGAAAGAACTGTTCGAATGCACCGCGATGCGTATCTTTACGCTGCTGGCTTTGCTGTCTATGGCGGCACACGCCTGGATCGGCATGTGGTCAATATCTACTGACTACATTAAGCCAACCGGTATTCGCTTCTTGTTCCAATCAGCTTGTGGTCTCTTGACGTTTATCTACGTCATTTGGGGCATTCAGATTCTGTGGGGAGTGTAAGATGAGCAGCAAGCTACGTACGCTGACTTTTGACGGTATTGTTATTGGTGGTGGTGGCGCAGGTATGCGTGCAGCACTGCAACTGGCCCAGGGTGGTCTGAATACCGCATGTATTACTAAAGTATTTCCAACCCGTTCGCACACAGTGTCTGCCCAGGGTGGTATTACCTGTGCGATTGCCAGTGCGGATCCGAATGATGATTGGCGTTGGCACATGTACGATACCGTTAAAGGTTCCGATTATATCGGTGACCAGGACGCTATCGAGTACATGTGTACAGTAGGCCCTCAGGCGGTATACGAACTAGACCACATGGGTATGCCGTTCTCCCGTACTGAAGAAGGACGTATTTATCAGCGTCCATTTGGCGGTCAGTCAAAGAACTTCGGTGAAGGTGGTCAGGCTGCACGTACTTGTGCTGCTGCTGACCGTACCGGTCACGCTCTGCTGCATACGTTGTATCAGGCGAACATGAAAGCCGGTACTACATTCATGAATGAATGGTACGCAGTTGATCTGGTAAAGAATGATGACGGCGCTGTTGTTGGTGTTATCGCGATCTGCATCGAAACCGGTGAGACTGTTTACGTTAAAGCTAAGGCAACGGTTCTTGCGACCGGCGGTGCTGGCCGTATATTCCAGTCGACTACTAACGCTCTGATCAATACCGGTGACGGTATGGGTATGTCTCTGCGTGCAGGAATTCCTGCTCAGGATATGGAGATGTGGCAGTTCCACCCAACCGGTATTGCGGGTGCGGGTGTGCTAGTGACTGAAGGTTGTCGTGGCGAAGGTGGCTATCTGGTCAATAAGGATGGCGAGCGTTTCATGGAACGCTATGCACCAAACGCGAAAGATCTGGCTGGTCGTGATGTTGTTGCCCGTTCTATGGTTCTGGAGATTCTTGCCGGCCGTGGTTGTGGTGAAAATGGCGATCATGTATTCCTGAAGCTTGATCACCTGGGCGAGGATGTATTGCAGTCCCGTCTGCCGGGTATTTGTGAACTGTCTAAAACGTTTGCGCATGCTGATCCGGTTAAAGAGCCTGTTCCAGTTGTACCGACGTGTCACTATCAGATGGGTGGTGTGACCACTAATGTTGGTGGCCAGGCGATTGGCTGTGATGCTGATGGTAACGATGAGATTATTGAAGGTCTGTTTGCCTGTGGTGAAGTAGCCTGTGTATCTGTACATGGTGCTAACCGTCTGGGTGGTAACTCACTGCTTGACCTGGTTGTATTTGGTCGTGCGGCAGGTATCCAGATTGAGAAGCAGATGGCTGAAGGTTATTCTGCAAACGATGCTACTGAAGCAGATGTTGAGCGTGCTATGGCGCGTCTGAATCGTCTTAATAACTCCACCGGTGGTGAGAGTGTTGCTGAGGTACGTGGAGATCTACAGAAAACTATGCAGCTGTACTTCGGTGTATTCCGCGAAGGCGATAGCATGGAGAAAGGTCTCGACATGCTGAAAGATATCCGCAAGCGTGTAGAGAATCTGCATCTTGAAGATAAGTCTTCAGCGTTCAATACCGCTCGTATCGAAGCGTTGGAACTGGAAAACTTGATGGAAGTTGCTGAAGCGACTGCTATCGCAGCTCTGATCCGTACGGAAAGTCGCGGTGCTCATGCCCGTAATGACTATACCGAACGTGACGATGAAAACTGGTTATGCCACTCACTGTTCCATCCGGAAACAAAAGAGATCACCAAGCGTGCTGTCAATTTTGCTCCGAAGACGGTTGAAGCGTTCCCACCAAAAATACGAACTTACTAAGGGGTTGTTACGATGCTGGTAAGTGTATATCGCTATAATCCTGAAACTGATGATGCACCTTATATGCAGGATATCCATATTGATATCCCAGGCGGTAAGGACATCATGGTGCTGGATCTGCTGCAGCTTTTGAAAGATAAAGATCCGACTATGGGCTACCGTCGCTCATGCCGTGAAGGTGTGTGTGGTTCTGATGGTATGAACATGAACGGTGTAAATGGTCTGGCTTGTGTTACTCCGCTTTCTGAAGTGGTTGTAAATGATAAGCTGGTACTGCGTCCGTTGCCGGGTTTGCCGGTAATACGTGATCTGGTTGTCGATATGAGCCAGTTCTATACGCAGTACGAAAAGATCAAGCCGTTCCTGATCAATGATACGCCGGCGCCGGCTATTGAGCGTCTGCAGTCGCCAGAAGAACGTGCTGAGCTGGATGGTTTGTACGAATGTATTCTATGTGCATGCTGTTCTACTGCTTGTCCATCTTTCTGGTGGAATCCTGACAAGTTCGTCGGTCCATCCGGTCTGCTGCAAGCATATCGGTTCTTGGCAGATACCCGTGATACTGCTACGGAAGAGCGGCTAGCTGATTTGGATGATCCGTTCAGCGTCTTCCGCTGCCACGGTATCATGAACTGTGTTAGCGTTTGCCCTAAGGGTCTCAACCCAACAAAGGCAATCGGTAAAATTCGAAACATGTTGCTCTCCCAAGCAACCTGATTCGAAAGAAAAACGGCTCCCATATAGGAGCCGTTTTTTTTTCAATGTTTTGTACTAGTCAAAAGGCTTATATCGCATTGGACTAAAAGTTTTTAGAATTCCAACTGCATTGATATATGAGTGACGCATAAAAAGGCGTAGAATCACGTCCCGTATACTCTGTACCTCTATCAGGGTGTGCACGTGAGTAATAATAACGGTAACTAAACAGGGGACGGCCGACAGGCCAGTTGGACAGGACGTGGTGCTTCCTGGACTTCGTAAAGTACCCCTGAGCCAGGGTGATCAAGAATGCAAGAAGGCATAATGGAGCTGATGTGGAAGAATGCCCATCTTAACGGTGGCAACCTGTCTTACATCGAGCAGCTATATGAAACCTATCTGATGGACCCCAACGCGATTCCACAGGAATGGCGTGAAGAATTCGATCGACTCCCCAAAGTCGGCGACAACCTGACCCAGGATGTTCCACATTCTACGGTACAGGAACATTTCCTTTATCTGGCTAAGAACCAGCGCCGTGCTGCGCCTGCTGCAGGCAGTGGTGTTAGTTCTGAGCATGAGAAAAAACAGATCCGCGTATTGCGGATGATCAATGCATATCGGGTACGTGGTCATCAGGCGGCTGATATTGATCCGCTGAATCTGATGCAGCGTGAACCTATTCCCGATCTGGATCCTCGCTTCCATGAGCTTTCAGAAGCAGACTTTGATACAACATTTCAGCTAGGTTCTCTGTTCTTTGGATCGGAAGAAGCGACCCTGAAGGATATTATTAAAGACCTGAAGCAGACCTATTGCGCAACAGTAGGTGCTGAGTATATGCATATTGTTGATACTCAGGAAAAACGTTGGATTCAGTCACGTCTTGAACCAGTTCGCTCTCATCCTGTTGTTGATGTTGAAAGAAAGATGATGGTGCTTGAGCGCCTGACGGCTGCTGAAGGTCTGGAAAAATATCTCGGTTCTCGCTTCGCCGGCGCTAAGCGCTTCGGTCTTGAAGGGGGGGAGTCGATGATTGTTTGCCTGAATACGATGATTCAGCGTGCAGGTAAACAGGGCGCTCGTGAAATCGTTATCGGTATGGCCCACCGGGGTCGTCTGAATACTCTGGTTAATATCTTTGGTAAGAACCCAGCTGAGCTATTTGGTGAGTTTGAAGGTAAGAAGACGCTGGAAACCTCGGGTGACGTTAAATACCATCAGGGTTTCTCTTCTAACGTGATGACCGGTGGTGGCGAAGTCCATCTGGCGATGGCGTTTAACCCGTCTCACCTAGAGATCTCTGCGCCGGTAGTTGAAGGCTCGGTACGTGCTCGTCAGGATCGTCGTAATGATGCGGTGGGAACTACGGTTCTACCCGTTAACATTCATGGTGATCAGGCGTTTGCAGGTCAGGGTGTGGTGATGGAAACTTTCCAGATGTCACAGACCCGTGCCTACAAAACCGGCGGTACTATTCATCTGGTGGTGAATAACCAGGTTGGCTTTACGACCAACAAGCTAGAAGATTCCCGTTCCTCTGAGTACTGTACTGATATCGCCAAGATGGTTCAGGCACCTATTTTCCATGTTAATGGTGATGATCCGGAAGCGGTGCGTTTTGTAACTCAGTTGGCGGTTGATTACCGTACTGAATTTAAGAAAGATGTTGTGATCGATCTGGTGTGCTACCGCCGCC